>JAUVLI010000067.1 GCA_030600775.1 Fidelibacterota bacterium
AATTTATACACACATTTTATTTTTACAACATTGCACAGAGAAGCAGTTATTCCTGAAAAGCATAGAGAACGAATTGAAAAATACATTACAGGTATAGTGAAAAACTATAATTGTAAACTCTATGCAATTTATGCAAATCCAGAACATATTCATTTTTTGACATCTCGTTCGCCAAATATTTCCGAAGAACATTTGGCGAATATAGTAGCTGGCAGTTCAAAAAAGTTTATAAACGAAAATAATTTTGTTAAAGGTAATTTTAATTGGCAATCAACCTCATCTGCATTTTCTGTATCTAAAAATGATGTTGATAGAGTTTGTAAATATATTCTAAATCAAAAAGAGCATCACAAAAAAATAACTTTTAAAGAAGAATATGAGAAATTTATCAAATATTATGAAAAAACAATCAATAAGGTAATAAGGTGAAAATAATTTAGTGAATTTTTTCTACTAAGGTTAATTTTGATAAATAAGGTTATAAAAGGAAATATATATTACTAAAAACAATTGCAAAAAATAATTAATAATAAAAAAAATGAGAAACTTAAAATATATCATTTACAAAATATAAGTTTAAAACCTTATTTTTTTGTATTCAACCTTAGTAGAAGTATAACAGCAAACTAGAAAAACCTTATTACCTTAAAATAAAATAATAATAAAATGAAAATTCAAACTATATGGAAACAATAATATGAAAGATGAAATAATCAGATTAGGACACGGAAGTGGTGCCGGACTTACACAACAACTTATCAAAGAATTATTTGTGAAAAATTTCAAACTTACCTCGTTGGATGATGGTGTTGAAATTGAAAATCGTGTTGTTGTTTCTACCGATGCACATGTGGTTCAACCACTCTTCTTTCATGGCGGAGACATTGGCAAACTTGCAGTTACCGGAACTGTAAATGATGTTTCAATGAAAGGTGCAATTCCAAAATATCTATTAATAACTTATATTATTGAAGAGGGTTTTAAAATTTCCGATTTGAAAAAAATCACTCAATCGGTACAGAAAACTGCAGAGAAAGCAAATGTCAAAATAATAGCTGGCGACACAAAAGTTGTTGAAAAAGGAAAGGCAGACGGATTATATCTTACAACTACCGGCATTGGATTTCTTCCAAAAGGTGTTGATCTGTCTACAGAAAAAATAAAAAACGGAAATACAATTATACTAAATGGTTCTTTGGGCGATCACACCATAGCAATTATAAATGCAAGAGAAAAAATGGAACTTATGCCGGCACCAAAAAGCGATTGTGCTTCTTTAAATGAATTGGTGCAAGTGATGTTGAAAAATGGAAAAATAAATTTTTTACGCGATATTACTCGTGGCGGTTTGGCAACAATATTGAATGAAATCTCAAGTGAGACAAATCTTGGAATTATTATTGAAGAAAAAAATATGCCCATAAAGAAAAATGTAAAAGCAGTTACAGAACTTTTGGGATTAGATCCACTTTATCTTGCGAACGAGGGAAAATTGGTTTCTATTGTTGATGGTGATACAAAAAATTTAATAAAGAAAATGAAAAATGACAAATTGGGTCGTGATTCTGCCGTGATCGGTAAAGTTACAGACGAAGTCAAAGGTGTTTACATCAGAACATCTATCGGTGGTTTAAGACCTTTGATAATGCAAGATTCCGATCCATTGCCGAGGATATGCTAATGCATGAAGGAGCAATAGTTCAATCAATATTTGATTCTGCTGAAGAGATCAAAAAAAAAGAAAACTTAAAAAATGTGACTACGATCAAAATTATAGTTGGCGAATACCATCAGATAGTAAAAGAAGTAATGTTTACTTATTTTGATATCATGAAATTGGAATACAACGGATTCGAAAAAGCAAAATTGGAAATGGATGTAATACCTGCAGAAATCCAATGCAAATCCTGTGGTAAATCATTCAACATTAATGATCCAATTATGATATGTCCTAACTGTCAATCTTTTGAAACAGAATTAATAAAAGGAAAAGAACTTTACATTAAGGCAATCACTGGAGAAACTAAAGATTCTTAAATTAAATATTATACAATTAAAAAAAGGAGATAAATTTGTTTAACCAAGAATTAACAGTATTAATTTCAACAGCAGCTTCAATAGCATTTCTTCACACAATTTTAGGACCTGATCATTATGTTCCTTTTATTGCAATGTCTCGAGCAAGAAAATGGTCAACACAAAAAACAATGATTGTAACTCTGTTAGCTGGAATAGGTCATATAACTGGCTCGGTTTTACTTGGAACGGTAGGAATTGTTTTTGGTATTGCAATTAAAAGATTAGAAATTTTTCAATCATTTCAAGGCAACCTTGCAGCTTGGTTACTTATTATCTTTGGTCTGATCTATTTTGTATGGGGACTAAAAAGAGCGATAAAAAACAAACCACATAAACACTTTCATTTACATCCAAATGGAATTAGTCATACTCATGAACATATTCATAAAGATGAACATACTCATGTCCACGATGAACAAGGAAAACAAGATATAACTCCATGGGTTCTATTTACTATTTTTATATTTGGTCCTTGTGAAGCATTGATTCCAATCTTTATGTACACGGCTATTAACAACAGTACTTTCGATTTAATTGCAGTAACTGTTGTCTTCGGTGCTATAACGATTTTGACAATGTTAACTGTCGTTCTTGCTACTTCTTATGGAGTTAATTTTATTCCAATAACTCGATTTGAAAAATATACACACGCCATAACCGGTATAATTATCTCATTTTTAGGAATGGGGATATTGTTTTTGGGATTATAATATTTTAGCAACATCTCGAATTGCTCAAATGCCTTTCAAACACGAATTTAACGTATATACATTTTTATAACTTTATTTTTTAACTTCTGAAATTTCATCAATTTATAATTTAAAATCTATAATTTATAATTTTAAAAAACTCATCATAAATATCCAATTTGCTTTCTGATTATCCATTCAGCTATGGATACAATAAATAATAAAATTAACAAAATCAAATTTGTTCTTGAAATAAAATTGTATTCATTAAATGATCTTCGCTTTTCTAAATGAACATTTTTTTCTAACGAATCAACTTCTGATAACTTTACAAAAAGACCATTATTATGACTTGATAATTGTTTCAAAGCGATATCATCACAACCAATATATTTTACTTCTTCATTATTTTTGCTTACCTTAATTCTTGCAGTATCAGAACCTAAAGAAACTTCATTAACAACTAATTTTGATATTAATGTAAAATTCCCTTCCATTTTTGATTTATAATTAAAATTTATTTCTTCATTATTAGGAATCAAATATTTCCTTGATAATTCCGAATCATTTTCGTCATATATTATACAAATTACTTTAAGTGAATCTTTCTTGTTATTCTGTGTTAAATTTAATTTTATTGGAATATCTACATTTTCATATTTATCAATTTTGAAAATATTCTTATTAATCTCTATTATTTTTCTTTGATTTTGATTTATCAACCATTTCGCCATCCCATTTATTAGTTTTGAATAGTGCCCACTCCATTCTTTATTATATGAAGCTAATTTCCATCTCCATAATTTTGTAATTGATAAATATATTGTATTACTTTTTTCTTCCCAACTCATCAACGGGATTTTTGTATCTCTATCCGATAAAATAATTTCACCTGTAATTTTATATCCACTCCAAATAACAGGTGGTAATTTTTTCCAATTAATAAATGATTTTGTTATTGACGGTTCAGTTAATAGAAAGGAGAAATTCTCATTGATACTATAATTTCCCACATATTTTGGAGAACTTATTTTATCAAATTTCTTATAATTTTGAAAATTATTTTTAACAAAAAGAATTTTAGAAATATCCGAATTACTTAACCAATTGGCACTTTGATCATTTTTCATATCTGGAAAACAAATAATTAAATCAGGGTATTGATTTCCATTTTCACTAATCCAATCACCATAATTGTATAAATTGTAATCTAAATTTTTAGATAAAGCTAATTTCATAAATTTTATTTCGGGTGATGGGATTTCATAACAAAATACAATATCATATTTTGATTTTACTACTGAAATACTACATTTATTATCAATTAGAATCAAAGTATCATTCGTCTCAGGTGTAAAATACCATTTGATATTATACTTCCCCTTTTTCAAAGTAGGAAAACGATCTTCTACAAAAGCATTTCTTTCCTGTAGTATATTTACTTTGCTAAAATTTTGGATTTTATTATTATTTATTCTATATTTTATTACACCATTTACTTTACTCTTTCCATCATTTCTTAAATTCAATTTTATTAACGGCTTTTCATCCTCTTTTATAATATCCGGTTTTTTCATATTCACTAATTTTATTTTATCAGATATTTCGGTTTTACCAATTCCAATAGAATAAATTTTTGCTTTACCTTGAGTTGAATATTTTTCAATCAATTTACCATAATGACTCTGTCCATCAGATACAAGAAAAATAGAATTCAGATCTTTTTCTGAATATTTTTCAATAACTGAAGATAGCATATTGGAAATATTTGTATGATCACCATTAAATTCTAATCTGCTCACTTCACGATAACTACTCTTTGTTAATTCATCATGACCATAATAATGTTTAATATTTGCTCTATTATCTAGATGTTCATAAAATTTAGAATTCAAAATATTTTCGGTATATCTACTTCTTTTAGCAATTCCTTCCATACTCTTTGAATCATCCCAAACAAAGACAACATTCGGTTTTTTCATTATTACTTGTCTAAAATTTATTCGTAAATTAATCAAGAATATTATTAATATTAAAAATGCCATAGTTCTAAAAATAATTATTAAATATTTATTTAACTTTGAAATTTTTGAATTATTTAAAAATTTATACAACCAAAATAAGTAAACAATAATAAAGAATGAAATTATTATATATAAATTAATGTTGCTTGATATTTGAATCGAAGTAGTCAATTTGATCTTTAATTTATTTTTCTATTTGTAACTAATTAACTTTAAATTTGGAACTGCGTTAATGTTTAGATCAGAAAACCATTTATTTTTATAATATAATACGCCCGTTGCTCCAACCATCGCTGCATTGTCCGTACAATATTCTAAAGGCGGATAATATAAATTCATATTTTCTTCTTTGGAAATAATTTCCATTCTTTCTCTAAGCTTGCTATTTGCTGCAACGCCTCCTGCTAAAACAACATTTTTATGTTTAGTTTTTTTTACTGCTCTTAATATTTTTTCACATAATACATCCACTACCGCTGCTTGAAAACTTGCAACAACATTATTTACCATTTTTTCACCAGTTATAGGATTATTATTTACATAATTTAAAACGGATGTTTTTAATCCACTAAAACTAAAATCTAAAGAATCTTTTCCAAGATATGCTCTCGGAAATTTTACATAACTATCATCTCCATTTTGGGACATTTTATCAATTATTGGACCACCTGGATAACCAATTTTCAGCAATCTTGCCACTTTATCAAATGATTCTCCAGCTGCATCATCAAGTGTTTCTCCCAAGATATTAAATTTTTTAATATCTTGAACATCAATCAACATTGTATGACCACCGGAAACCAATAAACATAAAAATGGTGGTTTTAAATCCGGATATTCTAACATTGGAGCATATAAATGACTTTCAATATGATTTACTGCAATAAAAGGTTTATTCAATGAAAGTGCCAAGCCCTTTGCAAAATTTAGTCCGACCAATAATGCTCCCATTAATCCAGGGCCATAAGTAACAGCGATTCCATCTAATTTATCTAATGTAACATTACTATCTGAAATGGCTTTTTCAACAATTCCGGGAATAACTTTTAAATGTTCCCTGCTTGCAAGTTCCGGTACCACTCCACCATACTTCTTATGAATGATCTGAGAATAAATAACATGTGAGCTTACCTCAAAACCTTTTAATACCGCAGCACTTGTTTCATCACAAGAAGACTCAATCCCTAATATTATCGGATTATTTTTTCTCAAACACAACCTCTATTCTATTGGGAATTATTTCCTTACATTCAATTACATTATTCGGAATAATAATTATCGGTTTATAATAAATTTTATTTGGAGTCCACTGTTTTGAATAATCAAATACTACTTTAAATTTTTGCTTAGTAAGGTTTTGAATTTGATCATTTCCTCCAATAACTTTTAATGAAACTGTCTTAGGAATAAATCTAACATTAAAATCTTCTGGAATATTTTTTCCTTGAACATGAATGTCTGAAATGTTTTTTTCTCCGATTATTTCAACTTTCCCTTCTATTCTTGCGGTTTTATTTTCTAATTTTAGTAATTCTGGTTTTGGATTTATATATTCTATTTTCCTATTGAAAGATTGATCAACATCTTTTAATAGCAACTGTTCTGTTTCAATGGTATCTAAATTTTCTATTATACTTTTTGGCCCAATCACATTGATTTGATCTTCCAATGGAGCAACTGGTTTACTTAATATATAACCAGGTTTTAATTTTATTTCAATATTTAATTTAACTGGAAATGTTTTAGAAATTTTTTCATCTAATTGAATATCAATTGAATCGGGATAAACAATATCTAGTAACTCAATATTTTTCTTCGGTAAATAAATACAATTCGGATGCTCTGCAAAATATTCATTAAGTGCAAGATCGCCATTTTTATCAATTAAGCTAATATCTAATATTAATTTTGCCCTTTCAAAATATTTTGCTATCATCAGACTTCTTCCGGATCCATTCAACCTTACAGATGCTTTCCGAGGAATATTACTTTTTAAGATCTTATTTGAAATTGGATTATATACTTCGATAGGAATTTCTAGTAAAATGGTATACTTGAAACCGCTAACAATAAACACCCATAATACCACAGCCATTAAAAGAGCTATAATCTTACTTAAAATGTTTTTCTTATATATAGTATTGTTTTCCATAGTTAAAATTTAAAGTATTTTTTTGAAAAATAAAATTAATTATTTGATAATATAAAAAAGGGGGTATAAATATCCCCTTTTTTTATTAAAATCAATATTTTAAAATTGCTATTTCTATTTTTCTTCCTTTTTATCCTCTTTTGCCTTTGAGTCAACATCTTTTTTATCAGAAATTTTCTTTTTGGAAGTTTGTTTAGAAGAATCACTTTTAGTTGATTTTCCTTTTTCTGTCGTTTTCTTTTTGGAAGTTTTCTTAGAAGAATCCTTTTTAGTTGAAGTTTCTTTTTTTGTTGTTTTCTTTTTAGTTTTACTATCTACTTTTTTAGATTCATCTTCCTTAGTATTTATTTTAGATTTAACATCATCGGGAATTTCAATTTTTTGTATGGCACCTTCCTGTTTTTCCATTATTTTTGCAACATCCTTTTCTTCTTCACTCAGATTTAAATCATCTCTTGATAAAACTATTTTGTTATCGTCTTGATTTAATTCAACCACTTTTAATTCTAATTCACTACCAATTTTAATATTTTTAGTTAACTCACGTTTTTTTGAGTGAGAAACTGAATATAATGGCACAATTGCTTCAATCAATGGTTCAGGCAATTCTAAAATAATTCCTTTTTCAAGAATCTTAATAACCTTTGCTTTTACAATTGAACCTTTTTTATATTTAGCAATAATTGCATTCCAAGGGTTTTCCTTAAGTTGTTTATATCCAAGAGATATTTTTTTATTTTCAACATCAATATTTAGAATTTTTACTTCTACCTCATCTTCGTTTTTAAACATTTCTTTAGGATGTTTAATTCTTTGCATCCAAGCCATATCCGAAATATGCAACAATCCATCAATTCCATTTTTTAATTCAATAAAAGCACCATAATGAGTCAAATTGCGAACTATTCCTTTAACTATCATTCCTTCCGAAAATATTCCATCTATTGATTCCCATGGATTAGGAGTTAACTGTTTAACTCCAAATGATATTTTTCTTTCTTCTGGATTTATTGATAACACTTTAGCTTTAACTAAATCACCCATAGAAAATAATTCTGATGGATGTTTAATTTGTTGTGTCCAGCTCATTTCACTAATATGAATTAATCCTTCAATTCCCTCTTCTAATTCAATAAAGACACCATAATTGGTTATTGACACAACTTTCCCTTCTACTTCAGAACCAACAGGATATTTTTCTTCAATATTTTCCCAAGGATGCGAAGTTAATTGCTTTAGTCCTAAAGAAACTCTTTGTTTTTCTGTATCATAATCAATCACTTTCACTTCAATAACATCACCAATTTTACACATTTCAGAAGGATGGTTCACTCTGCCCCAAGACATATCAGTAATATGCAACAAACCGTCAACTCCACCCAAATCAATAAATGCACCAAAATCAGTAATATTTTTAACTTTACCTTTAATAACTTGACCGACTTGAATTTGACTTAACAATTCTTCTCGTACTTCTTTTAATGAATCAACTAATATTTCTTTATGGCTAATCACAATATTTTTACGAGCTTCATTTATATTTACGATTTTGAAATCCATTGTTTTACCAACATATGAATCAAAATCAACAACAGGATTAACATCAATTTGTGAACCTGGTAAAAATGTATCTACACCAAATACATCAACAACCATTCCGCCTTTTATTCGTTTTTTGACCTCTCCCTGTATTATTTCATCATTTTCATATTTATCTTTTAGATCATTCCATGCTTTAAGGAAATCTGCCTTTCTTTTTGATAGAATTAATTGACCCTCTTCGTCTTCTAATCTCTCTACAAAAACTAAAATTTCATCTCCAGGCTCTGGAATATCTTTTCCGAACTCATTTATCGGAATTACCCCTTCCGATTTAAAACCAATATCTACATACACATCTTTATCACCAATACGAATTACATGACCATTAACAACATCATCATTATCAAATTTCTTTAATGTTCTTGCATAAATATTAATTACCTCTTTATCTTCTTCGGGTAATTTTTCTTCTAATTCGTCTCTTTCAAATGTTTTAAGATTATCATAAACATCACCAGTATTAATTTTTTCTGCCTCAGATACTGTATTTTCCTGAGGGTTTTGTTCTACATTTTCATTCAATTCTTCGACCATTAATTTTCCTCCATTGAAATCTTGATCATTTTCATTTATTTTTCTAATTATTTCATTTGTTTGCTCTTCAATTGTCAAATTTGTTGTATCAATCACAACACTATCTTCTGCTTTTTTTAAAGGCGAATATTCTCTAGTTGAATCAAATTTATCTCTTTTCTCGAGTAGCTCTTTTACATCATCAATTGTTAAATTATCTGTACCTGACAAATCTTTCATCCTTCGCTTTGCTCGTTCTTCTAAATCAGCCTCAATAAAAAATTTATATTCTGCTTGCGGAAAAACTACCGTCCCAATATCTCGTCCATCGATCACTGAATCTTTTTCACTAGCAATTTCTCTTTGTAACCTTACCATTTGTTTCCTAACTTCAGGAATGGCACTTATTTCACTTACCTGCTGAGTAACATCATTTTCTCTTATTCGTTTTGATACATCTTTTTCGTTTATTAATATCTTTCCATTCAAGAATCGCATATTAATATTTTCAGCTTTTTCTATTATTTTTTGCGTATCATCAAACGGAATATTTTTCTGAATAATATCAAGTGTCAATGCTCTATACATTGCCCCCGTATCCAAATAAACAAACCCCATTTTCTCTGCCACTATTTTTGCAGTAGTACTTTTCCCCGATCCAGCCGGACCATCAATTGCTATTATCAAATATTTTCCTTTTTATTTCTCAAAGCTTATTAATATATAGAATTATTTTATTATAAACAAATATTTTATCAATTATATACTATTTATTAGTAATTTATATAAATTAAAATATCCCTTTAAATCAATTGCTTCCGCTCTCAATTTCCAATCAAATTTATCTTTTAGATCTGGCCTAT
>JAUVLI010000063.1 GCA_030600775.1 Fidelibacterota bacterium
ATTTGAAAAAGTCGAACTTATTGATAAAAATAAGAAACAAATAAAGAGTAAAGAATTTCAAAAATAAGTAAAAAATTTGATTGAAGCGTTTGTTGGGGAATTTGTTTAAGTGAAATTTGAAAAGTGAGAAGGAGAAAAAGCGATTATACGACTAGAAGGAAGGACAATTTTACTAGGAATAATTAGCAACGAATAAAATTGTTATGAAATAGGAATTTTAAATTTAAAGAAACATAAAAGCAATTAGTATAATTAGCGTAATTCGATGATAAAAATGATATATAAGAATATATCTGTGCTTTATAAAAAATCATAAAAAATAATTGGTTAAATAGAAAAAAATTAATATATTTTAAGATGTTAAATATTATTGAAAAAAATAAAAGAATATGAGTGAAAAAATTAAAATAAAATTACCTGATGGTACAAAGAAAGAGTTTACAAGCGGATCGACTTCCTATGATGTTGCCTTATCGATAAGTAAAGGATTGGCGGAACACAGTTATTTTGCAAAAGTAAATGGTAAATTAGTTGATTTAAAAGCAAAATTAAAAAATGACTGTAATGTGGAAATCATTACCGATAAATCACCAGAATTAAATAGTGTTTTACTTCATAGTGCAGCACATATTATGGCTCAAGCGGTAAAGAGATTATATCCTAAAGTTAAAATAGCGATTGGTCCTGCAATAGAAAACGGATTTTATTATGATTTTGACTTTGAGGAGCCATTAACAGAAGCTGATTTGCCAAAAATTGAAAAAGAAATGAAAAATATCATAAACGAAGATCATTCTATAGAAAGAAAAGAAATAAGTAAAAAAGAAGCGGTGAAATATTTTACAAATCTTAACGAACCATATAAATTAGCAATAATTAATGAATTATCAAAAAATGAAAAGATATCTTTGTATTCACAAGGTGATTTTACAGATTTTTGTCGTGGTCCTCATATTTCTTCAACTGGAAAAATAAAAGCATTCAAATTACTTAGTGTTGCAGGAGCTTATTGGCGTGGTGATGAAAAGAACAAAATGCTTTCCAGAATTTATGGAACCGCATTCATTGATAAAAAGAAATTAAATAAATATCTGAATTTTCTCGAAGAAGCGAAAAAACGCGATCATAGGAAATTAGGAAAGCAGCTTGATCTTTTTGGTGTATCTGAACAAGTTGGACAAGGTTTGATTTTATGGTATCCAAAAGGAGCAACATTAAAGAAGACAATTGAAGATTTTTGGTTTGAGGAACATAAAAAGAATGATTACGAACTTGTATTAACTCCCCATATTGGAAAATCAGGTCTTTGGGAAACATCAGGACATTTGGATTTTTACAGAGAATCGATGTATTCACCGATGGATATCGATGGGCAAGATTATTATATTAAACCGATGAATTGTCCGTTTCATATTATGATTTATCAACGGAAACAACAAAGTTATAGAGATTTACCAGTTAGATATGCAGAATTAGGAACCGTTTATCGTTATGAATTGTCTGGAACTTTGCATGGCTTAATGAGAGTGAGAGGATTTACTCAAGATGACGCTCACATTATTTGTACTCCTGATCAGCTTGATGAAGAAATTAGAAAATTATTAGCATTTTCATTTGAATATTTAAAAGCTTTTGGGTTTAAGAAATTTGAGGTCTTTTTATCAACTATGCCAACAGACAAATATGTTGGTGAACCGGCAAAATGGAAAAAAGCACAAGATTCATTAAGTCAATCATTAGAAAAAATGGAAATTGCATATAAAATTGATGAGGGCGGAGGTGCTTTTTACGGACCAAAAATAGACATAAAAATCAAAGATGCAATTGGTAGATTATGGCAATGTACGACAATTCAGTTTGATTTCAATCTACCGGAAAGATTTGATATGAATTATACCGCATCGGATGGAAGTTATCAAAGACCATTTATGATCCACAGGGCAATTATGGGATCGTTAGAAAGATTTATTGGAATTTTATTGGAAGATACAGCAGGCAATTTACCTGTTTGGTTGTCCCCATTTCAAGTTTGTATTTTACCGATAACAGATAGACAAATAAAATATTCACAAGAAATAGACAAAAAATTAAAAGAAAATGGAATAAGAAGTAAAATAAATGCACATCAAGAAAAGATTGGTGCAAAAATTCGTTCGGCTGAATTAGAAAAAATTCCATTTATGTTGATAATTGGTGACAAAGAAATGGAAAGTGGAAAGGTTAGTGTTAGAAAACACGGTTCGGGCGATCAAGGGAAAATGTTGTTAGATGAATTTATTAAAAAGATTAATGATAAATAAAATAAAATAAAAAAGGAGTAAACATTTCAAATAACAAGACAGATGGTTCTCTCAGAATTAATGGTGAAATCAGAGTTAAACAAGTTAGATTAATTGCGGATGAAGGGGACCAAATAGGTGTAGTAAACATACAAGAGGCGCAAGAAATGGCTGAGAAAAGAGATTTGGACTTGGTTGAAGTAGCACCAAAAGCAAATCCCCCTGTATGTAAAATAATGAATTATGGTAAATATATTTACCGTCAACAAAAACGAGAAAAAAAGAATAAGAAAAAACAAAGTTCATCTCCGTTAAAGGAAATGAGGTTTCGGCCTAGAATTGATGAGCATGATATTATGACAAAAGTTAATAAAATAACTGAATTTCTTGAAAATGGCTCAAAAGTAAAATTAACTGTAATGTTCAGAGGTCGTGAAATGGCTCATAAAGATTTGGGTGTTGAGACATTAGATAATGTTTTAGATAAACTTTCTGATGTTGCTGATATTGATAATGAACCATCAATGATAGGAAGATTCTTATCTGTTTATGTCGTACCTAAAAAGAAAGGAGATTAAAAAATGCCAAAAGTAAAAACGAATAGGGGCGCAGCGAAGAGAATTAAAACAACGAGCAGTGGAAAATTGAAAAGAAAAAAAGCTTATGCTGGTCATAATTTCACTTCTAAATCTACAAAGCGTAAACGAGGTCTTCGTCAAGCGACTTTAGTTTCTAAAGGTGATGAAAAGAGAATGAGAGACCTAATAGGGAAATAATGAGATTTTTAATTAAGAAACTAAAGAAGTATAAGAGGAGATAGTATGCCAAGAGCAAATAGTTCTGTGCCAAGACACAGAAGACATAGGAAAATAGTAAAAGCTGCAAAAGGTCAATGGGGCGCTCGTCATAGATTATTTAAAACAGCAAAAGAAGCAATTGAGCGTGGTTGGAAATATGCCTATAGAGATAGAAGACAGAAAAAAAGGAATCTTCGTAAATTATGGATAACAAGAATTAATGCTGCTGTAAGACAACATGGAATGACTTACTCTACATTTATTAATGCTTTAAAAACTAAAGATGTTCAATTAAATAGAAAACAATTAAGTGAATTAGCTATTCGTGAGCCAGAAGCATTTGCAGAGTTAGTAAAATCAGTCAAGCCCCCAAAATCAGTAAAATAATTAATTATAAATTAAATTTATAATAGGAATTTTCGTATGTCGATCTTTGATGAAATAGGAAGTGTTGCAGAAAATTTTCATAATAAACTTGATAAAATTATTGATCAAGAACAAATTGTTGATTTAAAAAATAAATATTTGGGAAGAAAAGGAATTGTTTCAAATTTATTTTCTCAAATAGGAAAAGTTGCAGCAGAAAATAGGAAAAAAGTTGGGAAATCATTAAATTCATTAAAAAATGAATTGACAAAAAAAATTAATGAGAAGGATCAACAATTTTCTGTTTCAGAAGAGAAATCAAAAAAAACTGATTATTCTTTACCGGGATATTCATTTAATAAGGGTTCGCAACATCCTATTACACAATCGATTGATGAAATGTTGGATATTTTTAATCATTTGGGATTTGACATTGCTTATGGGCCTGAAGTTGAAACCGATTGGTACAATTTTGGATCATTGAATTTTCCCAAAAATCATCCGGCAAGAGATATGCAAGATACTTTTTATACCGAAGGGAGTGGAATATTAAGAACACATACTTCACCGGTTCAAACTCGCTTTATGACAAAAAATAAACCACCGGTTCGAATAGTTGCTCCAGGTCGTGTTTATAGAAATGAAGCAATAAGTCCGAGAAGTTATTGCGTGTTCAATCAAATAGAGGGTTTGTATGTAGACAAAGATGTGACTTTTTCGGATTTACGAGGAACTTTAGATATGTTTTGCAAAATGTATTTTGGATCTGATGTGAAATTAAAATTTCGAACAAGTTATTTCCCATTTACTGAGCCGTCTGCTGAAGTTGATGTTTCTTGTTTCCTATGTGATGGGAAGGGTTGTAGAGTTTGTAAAAATACAGGTTGGTTGGAAATATTGGGATGTGGAATGATTGATCCAAATGTTTTCAAATCAGTTGGATACGATCCTGAAAAATATAATGGATTTGCTTTCGGTTTGGGAGTGGAAAGAATGGCAATGTTGAAATTGGGAATTAATGATATCCGAATTTTATATGAAAATGACATTGAATTTTTAAAGCAATTTTAATTTTTTAGATAATTTTTGATATTAAAAGGTAAATAATTGAAAGTATCGTTAAGTTGGTTACAACAATACATAAAGATAGAAGATAAGCCAGAGATATTAGCTAAAAAGTTAACTTTAGCCGGTTTGGAAGCTACTGTAAATATTGTTGGTAAATCTGTACCGGATAAAGTTGTTATTGGGCAAGTGTTAAGTGTAGAAAAGCATCCCAATGCCGATAAATTATCTGTTTGTAAAGTAAATGTCGGTGACAATGAAGAATTAACGATCGTTTGTGGAGCTTCAAATGTTGCTGCTGATCAAAAAGTACCTGTTGCTTTGGTAGGTTCAAAACTTGCATCTGATTTTAAGATAAAAAAGACAAAGTTGCGAGGGATTGAATCTCATGGCATGATCTGCGCGGAGGATGAATTAGGACTTGGTAATATGCATGAAGGGATTATGGTTTTAGATAATGATTATGAAATTGGTAAAAATTATAATGATTATTTAGAAAAAGAAATAGTTTTTGATATTGATCTAACTCCAAATCGTCCGGATTGTATGTCGCATTTTGGAGTAGTTAGAGAAATTGCTGCTATTACAGATTCAAAATATAAATTTAACAAGATAAATATTAATGAATCTGGAAAGAAAATTGAAGACCTAACTAAAATTAATATTGAAAATAACGAAGCTTGTCCGAGATATACCGCCAGGGTCATTCAAAATATTGAAGTAAAAGAGTCACCAAAATGGTTAAAGAAACGAATTGAATCAGTTGGTTTACGATCAATAAATAATATTGTTGATGCTTCTAATTATGTGATGATAGAGACGGGACATCCACTTCATACATTTGATTTTGACAAATTATCTGGTCATGAAATTAATGTTCGTTTTGCTAAATCAGGTGAACAATTTGAAACAATAGATCATGTTAAAAGAAAATTATCATCGGAAATGTTATTAATTTGTGATTCTGAAAAACCAATTGCTTTAGCTGGAATTATGGGCGGCTCATTTTCAGAAGTTGATGAAAATACAAAGAATGTTTTAGTAGAAAGTGCTTATTTTAATCCTGCTGTAATTAGAAAAGGTTCGAAATTGCAGCAATTGTCTACGGATTCTTCTAAACGATTCGAAAGAGGAACAGATTCAAATGATACATTGATTTATTCTCAAAATAGATTAACTGGCTTAATTAATGAAGTTGCAGGTGGCCAAATTGCAAAAGGGATGATAGATATTTATCCTAAAAAGATTGACGAGAAGATTGTAAAATTAAGATTTTCTAAGATCAAAAATATTACCGGATTGCAAATAGAAAAGCAGGAAATTAAAAGAATATTTATAGCGTTAGGTTTTGAAATTACTGAATTTAGCGATGATAATATTTCAGTAAAAGTTCCTACATTTAGACCAGATATCGAAAGGGAAATAGATCTTGTTGAAGAAGTGATCCGGATAAATAGTATGGATAAAATTCCCACTTTGAGAAAAATTAATATATCCGTTTCAGAAAATGTTGACAAGTTGCATCCATTTTTAAAAAGTATAAGGAATTTGTTTGTTGGAATGGGATTTAATGAGACATTAAGCAATTCTCTTGTAAGCGAAAAAATGGCTAAATCTGGAATTTGGAATTATAAACCGTTAAAAATTCAAAATCCTCTATCAAAAGAGATGGATACATTAAGAACTGATATTATTCAATCTTTGTTAGCGAATTTGAAAATCAATGTATTAAGAAAAAGAGAAGACATTAGATTGTTTGAAATAGGCAAAACAATTGAAAAAGAATCGAGAAGTGAAACTGGTGCTAAAGAACATTTGAACTTAGGTGTTCTTGTTACAGGCACTGTTTGGGGATTGAATTGGAATGAAAAATCAAAACCAGTAAATGTTTACTATTTTAAAGGTATTGTCAATCTAATTTGCGAAAAATATGGAATTGACAATGTGAAATACAAAGAGACTAAAAATTGTGAAAATAATTCGGAAAGTGTTTCTATTTATATACAGAAAAAGGAAATTGGAAGAATAATAAAATATGAAATTTCTAAATTTGATAAACTACAATTAGATTATCCCGTAATTGTAATGGAAATAAATTTAGATACAATGTTCAAGAAAAGAAATAAAATTCAAAAGTATAGAGAAATATCACTTTATCCGTCTATAATGAGAGATATTTCAGTTGTAATTGACAAAACCAAAATGGCAAAAGACCTATTGGATGAAATAAAAACAAATGGTGGTGGGAATTTAATAGATGTAATTATTTATGATCGTTTTATTGATCATGAAAAATTAGGGAAAGACAAAATTTCTTTATCTTTTAGATTAGAATTTAGGAGTAAGGAGAGAACTTTGAAAGATAATGAAATTGATAAAATAATGGAGAAGATATTTAATAAATTATTAACAAATTACGGAGCACAATTACGGTAATGCAGACAGAATCACTTACAAATTTAGAAAAGAAAATAGTAGAATCATTAGATGTAATCGAGAAATTACGAGAAGAAAACACAATTCTTAAGAAAATGGAAAGACCGAATATTTCAAATGCAAAGATAAAAAGAATAAAAGATAAGCTTACAGAAATTGTTCGAGACATTAATGATTTTAGAAATTTAAAATGATTTGGTGTAAAAATGACACAAATTGATGAAAAACAAAATGAAAAAACAATGACTGTTGAAATATACGGTCAGAACTATCCCATAAAGGGTAAAGTAGACCCAAAATTTATGGAACAAGTTGCTGAATATGTTGATGAGAGTATGAAGGAAATTGGTGCAAATATGTCATCATCTTTTGCAATACATAAGATAGCAGTTATTGCCGCTATGAATATCGCTGCTGAATATTTAAAATTATCTGATGATGTAAAAAAAACTCACGCTGCAGTTAATAGCAAATCACAACAATTGATTAAGTTAATAGATAGTAAAATTAGTTCATAAAATTCATTTTAATATTTCATTTAATTGTCTCTGTAGTTTAAAATTTTATTGAGGAGGAAAAATGGAGTGGATTATTGGAATCATTGGGGGATTGATATTAGGTGGATTATTGGTATTTATTTATTATCGAATAAAATTAAATAATGCTAATGTTCATATAACAGATATGCTTGAAAAATCCAGGAAAGAAGGCGAGACGATAAAGAAAGAGATCATATTAGAGGGAAAAGATGAGGCAATAAAATTAAGACAAAAGGTAGAAGACGATTACAAAGAAAGGACGATTGAATTAAGAACAAATGAAAAGGAACAAAAAAAACGAGAACAAAATTTAGATCGTAAAATAGAATTAATAGACAGACGTAGTGAAAGTATTCAATCAAGAGAAGATAAAAATAAGGAAAAAGAAAGAACTATATCTTTAAAAGAAAATGAGATAGAGAAAATACGAATTGAAGGACAAAAGAAATTGGAACGGATATCTGGTATAAGTCGTCAACAGGCAAGGAAGTCATTAATGGATGAGCTTTATGACAAAGCTCGTACAGATGCTCAAGTGAAAGTTAAAGAAATAAAAGAAGATGCAATATTAAATGCCAATAAAGAGGCAAAGAAAGTAATTATTGAAGCAATTCAACGATCAGCAGCAGATCATACTGCAGATACAACAGTTACATCTGTTAGTTTGCCTAATGATCAGATGAAAGGTAGAGTAATTGGTAGAGAAGGTCGAAATATTAGGCATTTTGAATCACAGACCGGAATTGAATTGATTATTGATGATACTCCAGAAGCTGTGGTTCTCTCTGGATTCGATCCGGTTAGGCGTGAAATCGCAAGAATCGCTTTAGAAAAATTGATTAAAGATGGTTGCATTCATCCTGCGAGAATAGAGGAAATGGTAAAAAAGGCGAAGGAAGAAGTTGATGAATCAATTAAAGAAGCAGCAGAAGATGCGTTAATGGAAGTTAAATTACCTCCATTACCAAAAGAATTATTGTTTAATTTAGGCAAATTGAAATATAGAACAAGTTATGGACAAAATGTATTGAAACATTCAATTGAGGTTGCTTGGTTAGCAGGATTGATGGCTGCTGAATTGAATTTAGATGGGAATATTGCAAAACGAGCGGGATTATTGCACGATATTGGTAAAGCAATAGATAGAAATATTGAAGGCACTCATGCTTTAATAGGTGCTGAATTAGCTCGTAAAAATAAGGAAAAAGAAGTAATCATTAATGCTATTGAGAGTCATCATGAAGAAGTGGAAATGACGAGTCCAATTTCTGCAATTGTACAAGCAGCAGATGCTATCAGTGGAGCAAGAAGAGGTGCAAGAGGACAAACATTAGAAAATTATATTCAACGAATGGAAAAATTAGAAAATATTTCAAATGGTTTTAAAGGTGTTAATAAGACATATGCAATTCAAGCTGGAAGAGAAGTTAGGGTAATAGTTGAACAAAGCAGCGTCTCTGATAAGAGTGCTGATTTGTTAGCTGAAGATATTGCAGAAAACATTCAAAAAGAAATGACTTATCCAGGACAAATTAAAGTTACGGTGATAAGAGAACATCGATCTGTTGGATATGCAAAATAAATAGCGGGTAAAGTATGAAAACTAAAATATTAAGTGGTAGGGAAGTATCGAAATTTTATAAAAATAAAATAAGAGAGAATATATTAGATTTAAAAAAGAAAGGAATAATTCCCGGATTAGCAGTTGTTTTAGTTGGAGATGATCCAGCTTCTAAGATTTATGTTAATAGCAAATCGCGTACCTGTTCAAAATTAGGAATATTTTCAAAAACATTACCCTATCCAAATAAAATTACTCAAGTTGAATTAATTACGGTAATAGAAAAATTAAATAAAGATAAACAAATTAATGGAATATTGGTGCAAATGCCATTACCTCTTCATATAGATGAATTTGAAATAATTAATCGTATCTTACCTGAAAAGGATGTTGATGGTTTCCATCCCGAAAATCTTGGGAAATTAGTTATTGGGAAAGAATCTTTTGTCTCATGTACTCCTGCTGGTATTTTGGCAATATTGAAATACTATAATATATCAGTTGAAGGTAAACATGTTGTAATAATTGGTCGTTCAAATATCGTTGGAAAACCTTTATTGAATTTATTATATCAAAAAAATGATTTTGGTAACGCAACTGTAACCATCTGCCATTCAAAAACGAAAAATCTATCAAAAATCACATCTCAAGCTGATATATTAATTGTTGCTGCGGGCAATCCGAATATGATCACAGTTGATATGATAAAAGAAGGAAGTGTTATTATTGATGTTGGTATAAATCGTATTAAAGATAAATCTACAAAAAAAGGGTATAGAATAGTTGGAGATGTTGACTTTGAGGGTGTGAAAAATAAAGTTTCAGCGATTACTCCAGTACCTGGTGGAGTTGGCCCAATGACAATAACAATGTTAATGCAGAATACATTAGAGGCGACCTTAAGAACAATATAAAATATATGATATGTTAGCATATTAGAGGAAATTATTTTTGGTATCTCATAAAAAAGTAAAGTTTTTTATCTTTGTTTATATATTTGGCATCAGTTTATTAATAATGTCATACTTTAATTTTGGTATAAATTTTGGTATTCATTATCTTCAAGATTTTTTAATAAAAAAAATGGGCTATAATGTAAATATAGAAAATTTTGATGCTAATATTAATTCTTATCTAAATGCTGATCGAGTTTCATTTTCCAATAAAGATTCAACATTTGTTATTGATGTGGATTCGGTAAATGTAAAATATAGTGGAATAGCTAAATTACTTGGAAGAAAACATATCGATTATTTAAAATTGGAATCTCCAATA
>JAUVLI010000105.1 GCA_030600775.1 Fidelibacterota bacterium
CATTTAAAACGGTTGAAAGTCGATGAGCAATTACTAAACTCGTTCGTCCTTTCATCAATTTATTAATACTTGTCTGAACAATTTTCTCTGATTCCGTATCGAGTGAAGATGTGGCTTCATCAAGTATAAGTATAGAAGGATTTAAGAGAAGAGTGCGAGCAATTGAAACTCGTTGTTTTTGACCTCCGGATAATCGAATTCCTTGATCGCCTACTATAGTATCCCAACCATTTTCCAAATTTTCAATAAATCCACTTGCATTTGCTATGTCAGCTGCTTTTTTTATTTCTTCAACAGATGCACCGGGGTCACCGTAAGCAATATTATAAAAAACAGTATCATTTAATAACTGAACATCTTGTGAGACGATGCCAATCAATTTATGCAATGAATTAGCTTGAATTGATTGAATATTTATTCCATCTATTGATATTTTACCTTTTTCTTGAAGATAAAATCGTGCTAATAGATCTGCGATTGTAGATTTTCCGGAACCACTTGCTCCGACTAATGCATAAGTTTTTCCCTTTGGAATTGTAAAATTAATATTTTTTAAAACATGCTGAGTTTCATATCGGAAATAGACATTTTTGAATTTAATGTTATTTTTAAAGACATATACTTTTTTTGCATTTGGGAGTTCCATTTGCTTTATTGGCATATTTAAAATATGGAATATTCTATCCGCTGCAGATAATCCTGTTTGAATTTTTTCATTGACACCGGTTAATTTTTTTATCGGTTGCAAAACATAAAACAATAAGAAAATATATCTTAAAAAATCTTCCGAATCCATACCTGTCCCTTGCAAAACCATTTTTCCACCAATTAAGAATAGGACAACACCTGTTATTACTCCAATCATTTCGCTTAATGGGGAAGATAAAGCCGATAATTTTATTTTACGAAATTGTACTCTGAAGAATTTTCTATTATTTTTTTTAAAATTTTTAATTTCATGACTTACTTTATTGAAAGATTTTACTAATCTCACAGCATTAAGCATTTGTTGTAAAAAAGTTGTAATCACACCTATTTGCTTTAAAGATCTGTGACCTTTTCGTCTGATAGAGGCACCCACGATCCAAAATAATAAACCGGTAATTGGAAACATAATAAACATATAAAGTGAAAATTTCAAGCTAATATCAAAAAGAGTGTATACTATAAATAATACAGTTAACGATTCGGTCAATAAGCTATTAAAAATACTAGTTATAGCAATTCTATATTTAGTAACATCATTCATTATAATTGACATAAATTCGCCTCTGGATCTCTTATCGAAAAAGTCCATTGATTGTTTTGTAATATGAGCATATAGTTTATTACGAGTATCATTGATTATCATTAATTCCATCTTACCAAATGTTATTTTTTTCAAATAAAAGAAAATACTTTTTAATAAAAATAATATAACTATAAGAAATGTTAATTTTTGCAGAGCATCAATAGGAGATGATTCGGAAATAAAATTACGAACGGTATATTTTAAGTAGCTATTTAAGTTGTTTACCGTCAATGGATTAGGAGAAGTTATTTTTTGGGGTACAAAAATAGTTTGAATTAGTGAGCTAATTATCCAAATTGATGATACGGATGCTAATGAATAAAATAATGAAAAGAAAAGGCCTGGTATCACATATCTTAAATAGTGAGTAGCCGTCTTTAATAATTTTTTAAACAATATTTTTTCTCTTATTATTTTTCAATTGCATATTTTAATACATCCAACATGTTATCAGTGAAATGGAATTTCAATTTTTTTAATACTTCTTTTGGAATTTCTTCGATATCTTTATTATTTTTTTTGGGTAAAATAATTTCATTTAGCCCAGCCCTATGAGCTGCAATTACCTTTTCCCTTATTCCTCCAACGGGTAATATCATACCGCGTAATGTTATTTCTCCGGTCATTGCGATATTATTTTTTACTTTTTTATCGGTTAAGACACTTACCATTGCTGTCAAGAGTGTTATTCCTGCTGATGGTCCGTCTTTTGGTATTGCTCCTGCAGGTACATGAACATGTAGATCATATTTTTTGTTAAAATCCTTCTCTATATTTAATTTATCTGAATTTGCTCTAATAAAAGTCATTGCCGCTTGTGCAGATTCTTTCATTATTTCACCAAGCTGACCAGTGAGGATCAATTCTCCTTTTCCCGGCATTTTTGATGCTTCAATAAAGAGAATATCGCCTCCAACTATCGTCCAAGCTAATCCTATGGCAATTCCCGGACGAACCATTCTTTCTGCAACTTCGCTATAATATTTTTGGACACCAAGAAGTTCTTGAACCTTTTCTGGAGTAATCTTTTGTTTCTTAACCTTCTTTTTTTCTACAATTATTCTGGCTACTTTTCGGCATATATCTGCAATTTCTCGTTCTAAACTTCTTACTCCGGATTCTCTTGTATATTTTTCAATTATTAATTCTATGCCTTTTTTTGTGAAAGAAATATCTGATTTTGATAATCCATGCTCTTTTAGCTGTTTTTTTATTAAAAATTTCTGTGCGATTTGAATCTTTTCATCAATAAGATATCCCGGAAAATTTAAAAATTCCATTCTATCCTTAAGCGGACTTGGTATAGGATCGTACCAATTAGCTGTCGCAATAAACATTACATTTTGGAGATTAAAAGGCACTTCTAAATAATTGTCTGAAAATGAATAATTCTGTTCAGGATCCAGTACTTCCAATAAAGCACTCGCAGGATCACCTCTAAAATCATTCCCTAATTTGTCAATCTCATCTAACATAAATACTGGATTGTTGTAACCGACTTTTTTTATTCCTTTGATAATTCTACCAGGCAATGAACCAATATAAGTTCGACGATGTCCTCTGATCTCCGCTTCATCTCTAATGCCACCTAATGATATACGATAAAATTCACGTCCCATTGCTCTTGCTATTGATCTTCCTACTGAAGTTTTTCCTACTCCCGGAGGACCTATAAAACATAAAATAGGACCTTTAACTGCTGCATTAGGGTCCTTTCGTAATTTCAATTTTCGTACGGATAAATATTCAAGAATTCTTAGTTTAATTTTATCTAATCCATAATGGTCTTTATTTAAAATTTTTTCTGCAGAAAAAATATTCAAATTATCTTTTTTGGTTTTAGACCAAGGCAGATCTATTAACAAATCTACATAAGTTCTGATAATATTATATTCAGGTGATATTTTAGGAACTCTTTTTAAACGTTTTAGCTCTTTTTGTGCAACTTCAAATACCTCTTCGGGTAATTTAGCTTTTACTACTTTTTTATTCAATTCTTCTAATTCAATATCATCATCTTCTTCGCCAAGTTCCTTTTTAATCGCTACCAATTTTTGTCTTAATAAATGCTTTCTTTGATTTTCATTCATTGCATCATATACATCGGATTTGATTTTTTTATCAATGTCAGATTGTTGTAAGGATTCGTTTAATAATGCTATACCCAAGGCTATTCTTTTTTCAACATTTGCAGCTTTTAATATATTTTGTTTTTTATAAATAGGTGCTTTAATTATAGATGTTATAATGTCAATTAATTGTCCTGGGTTTTTAATACTATTTACTACATCCAAATGGTCTGTTGTTATATAATTTGATAATAGAGATATTTTTTTAAATGAGTTCTTTAAATTGTCAGTGATGGCTATAGATTTAATATCGTTCATTTTTTCTTCTTCAATAATTTCAATTTTTCCGGTGTAGAATGAATTGGTTTTTGAAAATGAATGAATTTTTATGCGTTTGACACCTTGAATAAATATACTGCTAAATTTGTCTGGCATCTTAACTGTTTTTAATAAAATCGCTAATGTACCATATCTATAGACATCATTAAAAGTAGGATTTTCTATTGAAGCATCTTTTTGAGATACGACCGCAACTAATTTGTTTCCTTTTATTATTTCATTTAATAGGGCCAAAGAATGCTTTCTACCAATATAAAGTGGTATTGAATGATTAGGAAATAAAATTGTATTTCTTAATGGTAGAATAGGAATAGAATTTGGTTTTGAATATTTCTGTATGTCTTTTAAATTAATTTCTATATCAAAATCTTCCCTTTTTAAGTTTATTCTGGACATATATTATTCCTCATTTGATAAATAACTTGATATTTCTGTTTTTGAAAAAGTTGGTTTTTTCGCAGAGGTTCTGCCACCGGCTTTGATCTTATATCTCCTTATGATTCTTTTTTTTGTCGAATAATAGTTGTGAAATATCTCTAATACCTTATCAGTTATTAATTCTTGGTGATATTGAGTTTCTATATCATCATCATACCAGTAACCATTATTTCTCTGTTTTTTATTAATGATATTTAAAAAATTATTTAGTTTCTCATTTTTCTTTGTATACCCTAAACGATTGAAAACTTCTAATATTTTTAAAATTCCACCTCTAAATGAATCTTTATTAAAATGTTTATTAGAAAATTTAGTCCAAATATCATCTCCGCTTACAACTCCACCATTATTTTGATCCAAATAATGATTTAATATAAAATCTGCTCCTTTAAAAATTCTCTTTCGATTTTGCATAATAGAATGATAACTGCAAGCGTTAAGAACTTTTAAAGTAACCCAAATATCAGATTTTCCATTTGCGTTGCCCCAACCACTGTCACTATTTTGTTGCCTTATTAACCAACGAATTGATTTCTCAGCAAATTTATTATGTTCATAATTATATTTTAATATAATTTCAATAATATATACATTCAAATAAAAAGAGTAGGGGAAACTACCATCTTCTCTTTGCTGTTTAAAAATGTAATAAAATGATTTTTTTATCGTATTCATTCTGTTATGACAGAAGTAATCATAAAGTTCACTTAGTGTTTTAACTAATGAAATCAATTCATAAATACTCATTTTATTGTCTTTATTGCTTTCAATAGTAGAATTTAATTGATCTAATGTTTTTAAATTACCTACTCTATGAAAATCATTTTTTAATTCATCTAATGTCTTTTTATATAGTGGATCATTTGGTAAAAGACGATATATATAGTTTACTAATTTGTAATGAATAAGAGAATTTTTAGAATCCATTAATTTTGGGATTGGATTGACTTTTAATTGATTTAACCATTCAAGATTTTCATCCGTTTGAATATCATTTACATCAAGCTTTTCATCAATTATTGCTTCTCTGCTGTCAGAAAATTCATCGATTGTTAAATCGTTTTTCTCAAGCTTCTCGTCAATTGTTGTGTTTTCTATGTCCAAATCTTTGTTTGTATTCATGTCATTTAATAGGTTCATTTAAAATATTCCATATTTTCCCTTATTTTTTTTGAATATAAAATATTCAATCCCAAAAATCAAATGTAAATATAATGAATTTCTAATTAATTTAATAGTAATATAATGATTAACTTTTTCTTAATACTTTTCCTTCACCCATGACCATAATTGGATATGCACCAAAATGAAGAGGATTTTTATTCCATACTATCATACTTGCAAGTTTACCTTTTTCTATAGTGCCTAAAATATCGTCAATTCCCAAAATTTTAGCATTTTTATAAGTTATGATCGAAATTGCTTCTTCTTCTTTCATTCCATGAATTAGAAAGTATTTTAAACTGTCTCTTAAATTTGGAGCCCAAATTACAGGATGATCGGTCATTAAGCCATAAAATGCCTTTGATTTCATTAGTAAATTTGCGCTTTTATAATCCGCATGTGCCAGTTCAATTTTAGGTCCGATTCCACCTAATGGCCCAAAAACTATTGGTATGTTATTTTTTGCTAATTCATCAAAAATTTGTTTGTGAAATACATCACCCGTGTGTTCGGCAGTTGCATTTATTCCATATTTTTTTACTAATTTGATCAAATATAAAACATCATCTTCTTTATGGACATGAATTTTTGCAACTTTTTTTCCTGACAGAATTTCTAAAATTGCTATGTCTTCATTGTTGAAAGTTAATTCATATTCCTTTACAATATCTTTTTGTTCAATTTCAAATTCAGCTTTGGTTAATTTTTGTTTTTTGTCAATCTTTTTTTTGTCGAGTTTTCTTAATGCTTTTTCTTTTTTTAGAATTGCTTTATCTCTCTTTTGTAGCGTTTTATCATATTTATCTTCTAACATTGCATAAATTCCCATTCTCGTATCCGGTCTGATTCCTTTCCAATCAAGTGTTGAACGAGGATTAAAACCTAATGCCATTTTGTATCCGTAATCTTTTATGAGTGCATTTTTTCTGTTTTCAACAAAATTTCTGATTATCATTGCTTTCCCACCGATTAAATTTCCACTTCCGGGAACTATACAATTATATAATACACCAAAATCCACTGCATGTTTAAATGCTTTATCATCAAAATAAACACTGTTTAATGGATCATTAAATGGTAGAAATTGATTTGTTATATCGTTCCCTTCTTGTTCATTTGATGGTTCACCGTCCCTATATAATCCAATATGAGAATGTGCATCAATAAAAGCCGGTGTAACGAATCCTTCAAAATCAGATTTCATTTTTTTACTTTTATGAACTTCAATGATTTTATCATTTTCTACAATGATAGATTTGTTTTCATATTTGTTCTTTCCATCAAATAATACTTTTGCATTGATAATTATTTTTTTCTTTTTTGCCATTTTATCCTCCAATTAAAATTTAGCTAATAAATGAGTTAAAAATATGAGTGAAGGATAAAATACTTTAACCCATTTATTTTAATTTAGAATGTTTTATTAGATTCTATATGATAAGTTTTTTTATGCCTTACATCCGGTCCTTCTACAACATATAATCTAAGTTCATAAGTATTAAGATCACCAAGAGCAGCAGGAATTCTATTAATCCCTTTTTTCAATTTAAAAACTCCTGTTTTTTTTATTTGTGAAATATGTAATTGTTTTCTTCCACTTAATAAGTCAGCTGGTCTTGGCCCTTTTGTCCAAATACTGCGGGATTCGGGAGCACCAACTTGATTTTGCCCCCAAACTACCATATTGACGTTACATTTCTCTTTAGCTTGAATTAC
>JAUVLI010000135.1 GCA_030600775.1 Fidelibacterota bacterium
ATAATGTCAGCTCCATATTGAAAAAGGGTTTTATCATTTCTGGAATTTTTTTCACCAAGTAAAATTGCTCCACATTTTGTCGATAATTTCCCTGCCAGATCCTGTGCCTTTCCCAATAATTCCAAGGAAACATCTGCTATCCTGCCATCTTGTTGCTCAATATATACCCATACTTCATTTGTATTCATTTAATTTCCCATTATTAATTTCACGCTGTTTTATTCATCATCATATTCTTGTTGCAATTTATTCATCAATTCTTTTACTGGAATAATCTTATTTACTTTATATGCATTTTCACCTGCAAATGCATAACCATGTTTAAATTTTCCCCTTTGAGCATTTAACAAAGCCATAGCGATACAATAAGGACTCGTTTTATAATCACAGGTTATGATACATTGATATGGACAAGTAAATGGTTTCTTTTTGCCCCTTTCCACATCGTCTAAAAATTTATTTTTTATAGCTCTCCCCGGCATTCCAACTGGACTTTTGATGATCACAGTATCTTCTTTTTTCGCATCTATATATAATTGTTTGAAAGAATCGTCGGCATCGCATTCATTGGTTGCAACAAATCGAGTTGCCATCTGAACACCAGAAGCGCCTAATCCTAAAAATTTCTTTATATCTTTTCCTGTAAAAATTCCACCAGCAGCAATCACCGGGATTTTTTTCTTTAATTTTATTTCAAATTCTTTAACAGTTTCTATAACTTCTTTTACTAAATGTTTCAAAGAAAATCTTTCATCATTAATTTGTTCAATTTTAAAACCAAGATGTCCACCTGCTTTTGGACCTTCAACAACAAAAGCATCGGGAATATATTTATATTTGCCCCACCATTTTTTGATTAGAATTTTTGCTGCTCTTGCCGACGAAACAATTAGGACCAATTTTGTATTAGAATCTTTTGTTAAATATTGTGGTAAATTTAAAGGCAATCCGGCACCAGAAAAAATAACATCGATTTTTTCTTCGATTGAAGTTTTTACCATATTTGCAAAATCTGTAATTGCCACCATAATATTTACGCCAAGTACTCCATTGGATTGTTTATGAGCTTTTCTTATTTCGCTTCTTAATGCTCTAATATTTGCTTCAATATGGTTTTGATAAAAATCTCTTTCAAACATTCCAATCAGAGCAGTTGCTATTACACCAATTCCGCCTTCTTTTGTTACCGCACCAGCAAGTCCAGACATAGAAACTCCCACACCCATTCCGCCCTGCACTATTGGCACATTTGTCGTTAAATCACCTATTTTCAATTTAGGCATTTTCATAATATCCTCCTATTCTTAACCGATTATGTGTTCCGACATTAATTCAACAATCAAAGATCGTAAGCCATCATCAGAATTTTCTATTTCTTTTGATTCGCCAGCTTCGAGAACAATGTTTTCAATTTTCTTAACTTGTGTTGGTGAACCCGATAAGCCACATCTTTCAGTTTGAGCTTTGATGTCTTTGTGATCCCAATTGGTAATTATGAATGGTTTGTTATTATTGTCAGATTTTAAATATTCATCACCATAATTATGTTTTTCAATCAATGAAATTGCGTTTTTATATGTTAGAGTTTTTTTAACAGAGGGTGGGCGAGGAATATTTGCATCAGCTGTAATTGTAAGAAGAATTGGCAATTTTGCTTTTATTGTTTCAAGTCCGTAATCAGTGGTTCTGTTTACTGTAATGCTTCCATCAGATAATTTTACAATTTTATCTACACAAGTTGCTTGATTGATATTCAGTTTTTCTGCTGTTTGGGGTCCAACTTGTGCGGTATCACCGTCAATTGCTTGTCTGCCCCCGATGATCAAATCAAAATCACCGATTTTTTTAATAGCCAGTGATAATGCGTAAGAAGTGGCAAGAGTATCCGCTGCTGCAAATTTTCTATCCGAAAGTAGTATCACATCATCAGCCCCGAGAAACAATGATTGGCGTAAAACATCGGTAGCATTTGGTGGTCCCATTGTAAGAACTGTTATTTTTGCTCCATATTTATCTTTTATTTTTAGCGCTTCTTCTAAAGCATTTAGATCTTCCGGATTAAATATTGTCGGTAAAGCGCTACGATTTACCGTGCCATCCGGTTTCATCGCATCAACCGTTATGTTCTTTGTATCCGGAACTTGTTTTACTAATACTATAATGTTATACGACACATTCCCTCCAATTTTGACTCATATATTACGATTTTCTTTTTGAAAATACAAAAAAATTTATAAATTTATAATGAATATATTTTAGAACTAAAGTCGGCACTATTAAATGAATACAATAGAAAAAATTACAACGCAATTAAGCGATAACCTTGTAATTGGGAAGAATATATTTCATTGTAAGGAGATAACTTCTACAAATGCAATAATATTAGATAATGCGGATGGATTATTTTCAAATGGAGATATTTTAATTGCCGATGTTCAAACCAGTGGAATTGGTAGATATGATAGAAAATGGAATTCTGAAAAAGGCGGTCTATATTTTTCAATTTTATTCCAACAAATTGATGATTTGCAAAAATTCTATAAATTCATCATTTTAATTGCTTTTGCCATAAAAGAAGAACTGGAAGAATTGACAAGCGATTTCAATGATTTTAAAATAAAATGGCCCAACGATATTTATTATAAGGACAAGAAAATATGTGGAATACTTACTCAGACAAAAATTCAAGGAGAAAAAAACAAGTTGGTTGTTGGTATTGGTATTAATATAAACAACACATTTTCAAAAGAAGATATTTTTAGAAATACACCAATTGCTTTAAAAGAAATTATTCACAAAACAAATGATTTGCAGAATATTTCACAACAACTAATTATAAAAATCAATTATTATTATGATGAATATATTAAAGATAATTTCAACAATTATTTAATTCGTTTGAATCAAAGCATATATAAGAGAAATAAAAAAATAAAATTTACCAAAGATGGTAAAAGTATTTTGGTGCGACCTTTAGAATTTGCATATAATGGTTGTTTAATTTGTGAAGTTAACGGTAAAAGAAAATTGTTTTCAGTTGGTGAAATTGAATAATTTTTTCCCATTAGTGTAATTCAAGTAATTCGTTATTAGTCATTTTGAGTTTTTTTGTGTATTTTCGTGGCTTTGTTTAATTCGTTGTTAATCATTTTGTGTCTTCGTGGCTCTATTACCCATTCATTTTTCTCAGAAAGTCCCTATTTGATTTTGAATTAGACAATTTTCCAAGCAAAAATTCCATTGATTCAATAGGACTCATCTCATTCAACAATTTCCTCAATATCCAAACTCTTGCCAATTCTGATTTTGTCATCAAAAGCTCTTCTTTTCTTGTGCCTGAACGATTGACATCAATAGATGGGAAAATACGACGATCGGTTAATCTTCTGTCAAGAACTAATTCCATATTACCGGTGCCTTTAAATTCTTCGAAAATTACATCATCCATTCTACTGCCGGTATCAATCAAAGCTGTAGCGATTATTGTCAAACTTCCGCCCTCTTCAATGTTACGAGCAGAACCAAAAAAGCGTTTTGGTTTATGCAGAGCGTTGCTGTCAATTCCTCCCGAAAGAATTTTCCCGGAATGAGGAACGACAGAATTATATGCTCTACCTAGTCTTGTGATACTATCAAGCAAAATAACTACATCTTTTCCATATTCTACTATTCGCTTTGCTTTTGCTAAAACCATCTCTGCGACTTGTACATGACTTTCCGGCGGTTCGTCAAAAGTTGAACTAACAACTTCGGTGTGCACATTTCTTTGCATGTCTGTTACTTCTTCCGGTCGTTCGTCAATAAGTAAAATCATTAAGGTTGTATTTGGATGATTGGTCAAAATACTGTTTGCGATCTGCTGTAAAAGAATTGTCTTCCCTGTTTTTGGCTGGGCTACAATTAGACCTCTTTGTCCTTTACCAATTGGTGATAGCAAGTCCATAATTCTCATAGAATAGTTTTTTGATTCGGTTTCCAAATTTAAATGTTCTTCCGGATATAAAGGTGTTAAATTATCAAAAGGTAAATGGATTTTTACACCATTGGGATCTTGATCGTTAACAGACAATACTTTGATCAGAGAGAAAAATTTTTCACTATTCCGTGGTGGCCTTGCTTCGCCCGATATAGTATGACCGCTTTTGATTGAAGATTTTTTAATTTGTGAAGAAGAAACATAAGTATCATGCTCATTTTGTAAATAATTGTTGCTAGCACTGCGAATAAATCCGAAGCCATCTTTTAATACTTCTAATACGCCATACACAAAAATATTGCCCCTTAATTCAACTTGTGCCTCTAAAATCTTATAGATCAGATTATGTTTATTCATACTCCGAGTACCGGGAACATATAATTTTTTACCGAGTTGCTTTAAATCAGTACTTTTTAATTTTTGCAATTCTAAAATAGAATTAAGTTGTTTTCCAATTGTGTTTTGATTTGGTTTTGCCATATCCCTATCCATTTTTATTTATATTGATTTGTAATTCTTGTCGTGCAATAATTATTTATAATAAATTGTTATATTGTATAATTTAT
>JAUVLI010000005.1 GCA_030600775.1 Fidelibacterota bacterium
ACCTTATTTAATTGTATTTATTCAATATTCATCTTTAATAAGGTAATAAGGTTTTTTTATTGGTACTACAATTTTCTATTAAGGTTAAAAATACAAAATGAGGTTTTAGTTTAAATTCAATTATAGAAATCGTTTGACTAATCAGAAATTTTCTGTCTGCTGTAACACAGGCAGATTTGTAATAAGTTGCTATATTTGATAAGAATGGATTATGCAAAGGTTTCTAATAAGAATAAATTATTTTAATTTATTCTTTTGAAATTTTATCCAACAATTCAGGATTAGACAAATATTTTGTAAGAGCTCTTGCCACTTTTCCACTTTGTCCACCATCAATAATTCGATGATCTAATGTAGCTCCTAATGGTAGAATATTACGAATAACGATCTCTCCATTTCTTACTACTGCTCGTGGTTCTAACTTGCCGAGAAGAAGTACAATAGGAAGGTTTGAAGCGGGAAATAATGCAGCAAATCCATATTGTAATCCATGTGTACCAATATTTGAGATCATAGCACTACCAAATGAATGTGGTGAAACATTCAGAAATTTTATACTTAATCCCAAATTTACGGTAATAAATTTAATTATGACAAAAACCATTCTTCTAAATGGCCAAGGAATTTTTGAAAGGAAGTTTTTGTTTTTTACTGCACCTTTATCTTGTTTATTTCTGGATTTTTCTACTCTTTCAGCCATTTCTTGAGATATATCGGTTACCGTTTTATTTTCCATGTCACGGATTACAAATCCGCCCATTTCTTTACCTTTATTGATATTAACTGAAATAAAAATACTAACATCTTCGCGCGGGTAAATATTACCTCTTTTTATATAACAATTAATTTCCGGAACATCAATTTCTAATGATTTTGCAAGTGCAGAAGCAACGATTTGTGTTACAGTTAATTTTATTCCTTGTTCTTTTTTCTTTTGAATAAATTCAAGTGCATTGTCAAAATCAATTTCAAAAATGCCGTATGTTTTAGAATCAGAAGGTGCTTTATAAAGAGCAATGGCTGTTTTACGCCAAGGTGTTGCCACATCAATTTGTTTCATATTTTCCCCCCATGTTAATTTTATCTAAATTAAGTAATTATTTCTAATGTTACAATAAATAAATATTTCTTGTTATTTTTAAATTTTTATTGTAAACTTTAAGAAAAGGAGGGAATTGGAAACTATTAATACTTTAATTATATATTTATTTTATTATCTTAAATAAATTATGGAAATAATTTGGATATAAAAATAAAAGAAGTTACTACTAATAGAGACCTAAGAAAATTTATTAAATTTTCTTTTAGATTATATAAAGGAAATAAATATTGGGTGCCTCCAATAATTGCCGAAGAGATGAAAGTTTTGAGAAAGGATAAAAATCCCTTTTTTGAAGTTGGTGAAGCTAAATATTTTTTAGCTTATAAAGACAATAAAATTATTGGAAGAATAGCCGGAATAATTTCTAATTCTTATATAGAGAAAGTCGGGAAAAAATATGGTAGATTCGGTTGGATAGATTTTATTGATGATATTGAAGTTTGTAAAAAATTATTGACTGAAGTCGAAAAATGGATGAAAAGTAAGGGAATGATAGCACTACAGGGACCATTAGGTTTTACAAATTTTGATCCGCAAGGAATGTTAATAGAAGGATTCCAAGAAATAGATACTTTAGCCGGTATATATAATTACTCTTATTATTCTAAATATATTGAATTATGTAATTACAAAAAAGATATAGATTGGATTGAATTCATAATAAAAAAACCAAATAAAATTCCAGAAAAAATAATAAAAATTGCTGATCATGTTGAAAAAGAATACGGTTATAAAAAGTTGGAAATTAAAAGTAAAAAAGAGATGAAATATTATGGGCGAGAATTATTTAAATTAATTGAAATGACTTATAAAGATAATTTTGGAGTAATGAAATATTCAAGCAAACAAATAGATATGTATATTGAAAAGTTTTTATCATTTATTAGAAAAGATCATATCGCAATAATTGTAGATAAAAATGGAAAAATTGTAGCATTTGGAATTACCATGCCGTTTTTATCAAAAGCATTTCAAAAAGCAAATGGTCATTTATTTCCATTTGGTTTATTTTACATTATTAAAGCAATGAAAAACAATGATAAAGTAGAATTATTACTTATTGGTGTAAATCCTAAATTGCAAGGAAAGGGAATAAATGCAATAATTTTTAAAGAATTAATGACAATATTTCTTAATAATAATGTTTTATATGCTGAAACAAATGCAGAATTGGAATCAAATCATAAGATTCAAAATCAGTGGAAATTATTTGAAAAAAGACAGCATAAAAAAAGACGCTGTTATATAAAAAAATTAACATAAAATTAAATAGGAGGGAATATGAGTCCATGGGATTTAAGTGTAAATTTAAAAGATGCGGTGCTTGATTTTACATTTTTGAGCATGTTTTTAGTTATTGGAACAGCTTTGAGAAGATATGTTCCGTTTTTTAGAAAATACCTAATTCCTAATAATATTTTAGGTGGATTTTTTGCTTTAATTCTTGGTCCACAAATACTCGGTGCATTAGTGAGAACATTAGGATATACCCAAAAAGCATATATTCCACTTAATGGAGATCGACTTGGTATTTATGTTTATCATTTGCTTGCTTTAACATTTATTGCGATGGGATTAAGAAAAGAGAAAACGGAGTGGGGAAAAGGACCATTAAGTAAAAGCGTTACCTCAATTTTGACATATTTAGTCCAAGCAAGTATTGGATTATTAGTTGCTTTTGTTTTAATATATACAATTAAACCAGATTTATTCCCCGGTATCGGTTTATTATTACCAATGGGATTTGGAATGGGTCCTGGATTAGCTTATGCAATAGGGCATAACTGGGAAAAATTCGGTTTTGAAGGTGGTGGATTGGTCGGATTGACATTTGCTGCCATTGGTTATTTAATTGCCTTTTTTGTTGGTATGGGATTGATAAATTATGGAATTAAAAACAGAAAGACAAAATTAATAACCGGTATGGAACAGATCAGTTCTGATTTAAGAATGGGTGTGTGGAAAAATAAAGAAAATCCAATTGCAGGAAGACTTCCCTTGGCAACAGGAGCAATCGAATCAATGGCATTTCAATTAGGTTTAATAGGAACGGTTTATTTGGCAACTTATGGTGTTGTAAAATTCTTAACTGATTTATTGGTAAATAATGGATTAACTGATTTTGCTTCTACATTATGGTCATTTCACTTCATTATTGCAATTATTTTATCACTTTCCACAAGAAAAATATTAGATATGACAAAAAGAAGTTATGTAATTGATACAGGATTGATGAATAGAATTACCGGAGTTGCAATTGATTATCTTGTTGTAGCATCTATAGCAGCTATTTCGATTACAATTGTAGCCAAATATTGGATGTCAATTTTATTTATGTCAGTTATTGGAGGTGCTGCCACAACCGGATTAATTTATTGGGCAGCGTATCGGGCATTTGATGATTATCCGTTTGAAAGATTTGTTGGGATTTTTGGAGAAATGACAGGAACAATTAATTCTGCCTTGGTTCTATATAGAGTTATGGATCCGCAATTTAAAACAAATATTGCTGAAGATGCGGTTTATGGTAGTGGAATATCAATTTTTATAGGATTACCACTATTGATAATGATGAATTTTCCAATGATGTTTTGGAATAATGAGCTTTATGGATATTGGTACACATTAGGTATATTTATTTTATATGGAATTGTATTGATATTATTGTGGCGATTAATTGGTTTCTTAAAATTTCGCAAGGTGTTGAAATAAATAATAATAAGATCAGGGGGGAATATGAGTCCATGGGATTTAAGTGTAAATTTAAAAGATGCAGTGCTTGATTTTGCATTTTTGAGCTTGTTTTTAATTGTTGGAACTGCAATGAGAAGGTATATTCCGGTTTTTCGAAAATACCTAATTCCGAATAATATTTTAGGTGGATTTTTTGCATTGATCTTTGGACCTCAAATACTCGGTGTTGTAATTAGAGCATTAGGATATACGCAAAGAGCATATATTCCTCTGAATTCAGAACGACTCGGAGTATATGTTTATCATTTATTAGCAATAACTTTTATTGCGATGGGACTTAGAAAGGAGAAAACACACTGGGGAAAAGGACCATTAAGTCAAGCGATGACAGGAATATCTTGTTTTTTAGTTCAGGGAATTATTGGCATGCTAGTTGCTTTTGCTCTTATTTATACAATTAAACCTGATTTATTTCCCGGTATTGGGTTATTAGTACCGATGGGATTTGGAATGGGGCCTGGATTAGCTTATGCAATAGGGCATAACTGGGAAAAATTCGGTTTTGAAGGTGGTGGATTAGTCGGATTGACATTTGCTGCTATTGGTTATCTATTCGCTTTTTTCGGAGGTGTGGCATTAATTAATTGGGGAATAAAGAGAAGAAAAACAAAGTTGATCACAGGTATGGAACAGATCAGTTCTGATGTAAAAATGGGTGTATGGAAAAATAAAGAAAATCCAATTGCAGGAAGACTTCCATTGGCAACAGAAGCAATCGAATCAATGGCATTTCAATTTGCTTTGATAGGATCTGTTTATTTAGCAACTTACGGAGTTGTTTATTTATTTGCCAATTTGCTCGAATCTTATGGGTTAACGGAACTAGCTTCAACATTATGGTCATTCCACTTTATATTTGCTATTTTGCTTTCTTTAATTACGAGGAAAATTTTAGATGTTACCGGAAGAAGTTATGTAATTGACACCGGTTTAATGAATAGAGCAACCGGAGTAGCAATTGATTATCTTGTTGTAGCCGCAATTGCTGCCATATCAATTACTATTGTAGTAAAATACTGGATGTCATTATTAATTATGTCGGTATTAGGTGGATTTGGAACAATTGGGTTTGTTTATTGGGCTGCATATCGTGCTTTTGATGATTATCCATTTGAACGATTCATAGGAATTTTTGGTGAAAAAACAGGTACTGTGAATTCAGGATTGGTTTTAATAAGAGTGCTGGATCCTGAATTCGAAACCACTGTTGCAGAAGATAATATTTATGGCGGTGCTATCTCAATCTTTATAGGATTGCCATTATTAATAATCATGAATTTTCCAATGATGTTTTGGAATAATGAACTCTATGGCTATTGGTATGCAGTGGGAATATTTGCTGTCTATGGAATTGTTTTAATAGGTGTTTGGAGATTAATAGGTTTTCTGAAATTTAGAAAAGTATTGGAATAAACAGAATATATATTACATATAAAGTTTAATTAATAAAAAATTATAACACTACAACTGAATTATTTATCTTTATCTTTAATTAGATTGATCTCAGAAATGATCTTTTCAACTTTCATTCTGTCTTCTTTATTTTAAAAGTTCTTTTTTAACATAAATTCAAAAATTCCCATACCGGTTAAGGTTGCAATAGTTACTAAAATTCCAGCAATAAAAACACCAATAACAGTGGCAATGAGGAATTTTTTAAAGTTCAATCCAAGTATAAATGCAGCAAGTGCACCTGTATAAACACCAGAGCCGGGTAGGGGAACGCCAATAAACAATGCCAAACCTAATTCACCGTATTTTTCAACTTTGTTTTCTATTTTATGTCGTGTTCGAATAACAAATTTTTCATAGATCTTATTAAAAAAATTGATTTTTATTACAATATGAACAAAATTATTTAGTAAAATGTAAACAATCGGTCCTAATAAAATATTTGTAATAAATGTAATTATAACTACTTTTATCCAAGGCATTCCTAAAACTGTAATTCCATAAGGAATACTTGCTCTCAATTCCAAGCCCGGTATAAATGTTACTAAGATCAATTGTATTATATTATTCATTTTTCCTCTTTTAAAATTATCTAAATATGATAAATTATTCTTTAGTATTCAAGTAAGAATTGATAAAAATTTGTATGAATTAAAATTTGTTCACCAATAGAAGTAAATTAAAATAAAAATGTTAGAAAAAGGAAGGTGATTATTTAGTAAATATGAAATACTAATAAATAATACTTTGTGATTTATTTAAAAATGTCTAAATTCTGAGTAATATTAGAAAATAATAAAAAAAGTTAGATTTTAATATGAGCAAAGAGGAATATGAGAATTATAAATTAGGAATTACGAATTAGGAAATAATATGAGCAAACAAAACAAAATCCAATTGTTCCAAGAGCAAAAGGTAAGAACTCATTGGGATGCAGAAGAAGAAATTTGGTATTTTTCTATTATTGATGTAATTGAAGTTTTGACGGGCAATAAAAGACCGAGAAAATATTGGAATGATTTAAAAAAGAAACTGTTGCTTGAAGGAAGCCAGTTGTCCGAAAAAATCGGACAACTGAAAATGCAGTCATCTGATGGAAAGTTTTACAATACAGATGTTTTGGATACAGAAAATTTATTAAGACTTCTCCAATCAATCCCTTCACCCAAAGCAGAACCTTTCAAAATATGGCTGGCAAAAGTTGGTTACGAACGAATAGAAGAAACTGAAGATCCTGAACTTGCTTTTGAACGGGCAATGGCAACCTATCTGAAAAAAGGATATTCCAAAGAATGGATCAATCAGCGTTTAAAGAGTATTGAAGTGAGAAAAGAGATAACCGACGAATGGCAGGAAAGAGGAATGAAAATAGGTTTGGAATACGCAATTTTAACCGATGAAATCACCAAAGCTTGGTCAGATAAAACAGTGAAAGATTACAAAAAATTAAAAGGACTGAAAAAGGAAAACCTGCGAGATAATATGTCCAATTTGGAGTTGGTTTTAAATATGCTCTCAGAAGCTTCCACAACAGAAATTTCAAAAGAGAAAAAGCCCAAAGGTTTAGAAGCAAATAAAAGCGTTGCTCGTAAAGGTGGTAACGCCGCAAAAAAAGCAAGAGTGGAAATTGAAAAGCAAACAGGTAAACCAATTGTAACATCAAAAAATGCCAAAAATCTTTTGAATAAACCCAATAATAAAGAGATTGAAAATAAGAAACAAGGAAAATAAAAATGCTTAATAATTTTATATCAAATTCAAACAAAAACAAATTAAATGTTTCCAATAAATATACTTTGTGATTTATTGAAAAAATGTCTAAATTCTTAATAATGTTAGAGAGATGATAAATATTAAAAGGGAAAAGGTGAAAAAATGAAAAAGCAATATAACAAGCAGAGTAAAATACTTACAGCAGAAGAGTATTTTCAGAAAGGTAATATTGCACATTATAATGAAAACTATAACGAAGCTATTTTTTATTATCAAAAATCAATAGAGATTAATCCTCAATATGGTGCATATAATAATATAGGAAGTGCTTATGACAATAAAGGTAATTACAACAAAGCGATTGAATGCTACGAGAAATCAATAGAGATTAATCCTCAAAGAGATGAAGCCTACTACGGTATGGGAAATACTTATACCGATAAAGGCAATTACAACAGAGCGATTGAATGCTATGAGAAATCAATAGAAATTAATCCTCAAAATGATTATGCATATTACAATATGGGACTTGCTTATGGTAATAAAGGTAATTACAACAAAGAGATTGAATGCTGCGAGAAAGCAATAGAGATTAATCCTCAATATGATCAGGCATATAACAATATGGGACTTGCTTATGACAACAAAGGCAATTATAACAGAGCGATTGAATGCTATGAAAAATCAATAGAGATTAATCCTCAATATGATAATGCATATTATAATATGGGAAATGCTTATGGTAATAAAGGAAATTACAACAAAGCGATTGAATGCTATGAGAAATCAATAGAGATCAACCCTCAAGATGATGATGCATATTTGAATATGGGATTTGCTTATGATAGTAAAGGCAATTATAACAGAGCGATTGAATGCTATGAAAAATCAATAGAGATTAATCCACAAAGAGATGAGGCATATTATAATATAGGAATTGCTTATGTGAAAAAAGGCAATTACAACAGAGCTATTGAATGCTATAAGAAAGCAGTAGAGATTAATCCACAATTTGATGATGCTTATTTGAATATGGGAATTGCTTATGGTAATAAAGGTAATTACAACAAAGAGATTGAGTGCTATGAGAAAGCAATAGAGATCAATCCTCAACTTGATCAGGCATATAACAATATGGGATTTGCTTATGGTAATAAAGGTAATTACAACAAAGCGATTGAATGCTATGAAAAATCAATAGAGATTAATCCTCAAAATGATCAGGCATATTACAATATGGGAATTGCTTATATGAATAAAGGCAATTCCTACAAAATGATTGAATGTTTTACAATAGCAGCAAGAATGGGTAATGAAAATGCTCAAGAGGTTCTTAACTTTCCAAAGAAAAAATAAAAACCATTTTGGGGAATAAAATATGAGTTTAAAAAATCTACGGAGTGTAATCTTTAAACTCTCACCAAAAAAACGACTCAAAAAACAACTTAACAAAATCATAAGTAGCATAAAAATTATTCATATTACTTTTAATATCTGAATTATAAATTGTAGGTATTTCTACAAAATCAAATTTTACATTTTGTAGTCCGAATTTCAAAATCAATTCCGATTCAAAATGAAATCCGGCTCTATTTGATTTAAAAGATCTATAATATTTTTTCGGTATCAATCTGTATCCGCATTGTGAGTCCAAGATTTTTTGTTTAATTCTAAATGAAATTAATTTTGAAGTTAAATAGTTGCTCATCTTTCGATGAAAGGGCATATTTTTTGTTAGTTTTCTCGCACCGATTATTATGCTTTCAGGATGTTGTTTGTGTAAATTTATAAATTTTGAAATAGCTTCAGTTGGATGCTGTAAATCGGAATCCATTGTAATTACAAAGTCGTAATTATTTTTTGATGCAAAATCAAAAGCCCTTTGAAGTGATCTGCCTTTGCCAAGATTAGTTGAATTATTTAAAACAAAATTAGAATTCTCTTCGGCAATTTTCATTGTATTATCACTTGAACCATCGTTTATAACTAATACATTTATGTTATAGTTAGTCCTTAAAGAATAAAGTAACTTTTTGAGTGTGTTTTCTGCATTATAAGCAGGAATTATGATCAATCCATTCATTATTATTTTTCTATATTAGTTTGATAATTTTTTAAAATATTTAATTTTTGAGGTTTTGATATTATTTTAAAGTGATCAGAATAATTACTTTCGCCACCTGCACCGTAGCTTTTTATACGCCAATAATAATTCAGATTATAAAATCCGGCGATAACAACCGATGTATCAAATAAACTATTTTCTTCAAAAATAATATTTTCAAAAAGTGAATCTGTTGAAAATTGAATTCCGTAACACAATGAATTATTCTTATGATTCCACACAAAACGAATTGTATCATGTTCAAAATGACTATTATTTTCTGGATATAATAAAGTAGTAACATTTGGTGGATCTATCTTAAATAATTCACTAATATCACTTTCTAAATCATTTCTATTTACATTAGTTACTGCGTAATAAATAGGTCCTTTTGATTTGATCGGACTTAAATATATTTCATTAATATTAATTATTTTAATAATATTCTTTGGATCTTTAGTTTTCTTTTTGATTTTATTTTCGTTTTTGAATTTGTAAATCACATAATTGTAATTACTTTCTAATGAATCTCTCTTCCAAGTTAAATATTTCCTATTTTTGTCAGGATCTAATTGATATTTTAAATTTTCAGGTGGATTTGGTTTTTTACCATTTTTCCATTCCATAACCGGCTGTAGTGCGTGATATTTATAATAATTAGTTAATAAGCTGTCATATAATCCCTTTGGATTATCAAGAATACCAACTTTCGTTCTGAAATACACACTTCCGTTACATTTTTTATTATTTCTATTAATAAGAATTTGATCAATTATTTCGTTATTTGACCATTTTGATAATCGGTAAGCAGCTTGTCCGGTATATAAATGACGACCATTCAATTTTTTTGACCACCACTTTACTAATTTTTTATAATCCTGATCACCACCGATCTTCCAATATAATTGAGGTGTAATGTAATCAACTGTTTTTGTCTCAAGCCACGCAAGTGCATCGCAGTAAATGTTATCATAAGCCGACATTCCCTTTATTCCTTTTGGATGATCTGGTTTCCAAATTCCAAAAGGGCTGATGCCGAATTTTAAACTTGGATCAATTACATTTATTGAATCATAAACCTGACTAATTAATAAATTTATGTTATCTCTACGCCAATTATCAATATTTTCCAAATCACGAGGATATTTAACAAAAGTCAGTGAATCTTCATTTGTAATGTGTTTATAAGGATAGAAATAGTCATCAAAATGAATTCCATCAATATCATAATTTTTAATAATATCCACAATTACATCTGTAATGTAGTTTCGTACATCTGGAATTCCGGGATCCAAATATTTTGTTTTGCCGTTTGTGTAAACCCATTCTGGATGAGTTTCGGAGATGTGTGTCTTTGATACAGGATAACTGTTTATTTCCTTCTCGGCACGAAATGGATTTATCCAAGCGTGAAGTTCCATTGATCTTTTATGTGATTCATTTATCATAAATTTAAGTGGATCGTAGAATGGCTCTGGTGCTTTCCCCTGCATTCCTGTTAAATAAAATGACCAAGGATCGTATTTGGATACATAAAACGCATCACATTCGTCACGCACCTGAAAAATAATCGCATTAAAATTTGCTTTATGAAGTTTATCTAACATTTGAATAGCATCTGCTTTTTGGTCTTTAACCGATTCATTAGGAGTAGTTGGCCAATCCAAGTTTTTTACAGTTGTAAACCAAACAGCTCTAAATTCTCTTTTAGGAATTTGTGATTTTTTTGCACAACTAAAAAAAGTAATGAAAATTAAGAATAATATCAATAAAGTAAATTTCTGTTTCATAATAGTTCCTTCTTTTAAAGTATGTTTTCTATATCAATAAATGTTGTTTTAATTTGAAATTTATTTTTGATCAATTTCTGTAATGCTAAAACACCAACTTTTTCGGAATAATAATGTCCCAAACCGATATAATTGGTTTTTGTTTCTAATGAAATTGCCGGTATTCTTTCATCTATTTCACCAGTGATGTAGGTATCAATTCCTTCGTCAATTGCTTTTTCAAACCATGAAGCCGCACCACCGGAAACAATAGCGATCTTTTTTGGAATTTTCGGCCCGTTATCCAAATAGGTAAATTTATGTTTAAATTTTGGAGTGAATATTGAAGGAGAAGTCTCTTTACGTTTTTGAAATGAATTGTTGACTCCTAATTTTTTATGAAAAATATCCATAATTTTATCAATATTATACTTTTTAACATTTTCTCCAATAAATCCAACTTCGTATGGCTTTTCAATTTTGGCGCCAAGAAATGAGAAAAGTTGAGCATTATTTCCATATTTTTTATGGGCGTCCAATGGCAAATGAATACCAAAAAGTGAGATGTCATTTTGTAATAATAATTTTATTCTCTCTTTTTTTGCACCACGCAAATTAATAAAATCCTTTCCAAAAAAACCATGATGAACAACAATTGCATCCGCATTTAATTCAATTGCCTTTTTTAATATCGGCAGATTGAAAGATACAGCAAAGACAATGTGTTTTATATTTTCAGAACCTTCAATTTGCAATCCATTTTTGCAGTAGTCGTCAAAATCTTCATAATGAAGTGTATTCTGTAAAATTTTTTCCAAAGTTGATAATTTCATAATTCACCTATTTTTTATTAAATAAAAGTAACGAAAATATTTTTTAGATAAAAGTAATAACTGACTTTATTTTTGAATAATGGGATAATAGCAACGAACAAAAGCCAACAAAACTAACAAAATGAATTATGGCTGATAGCAACGAACAAAAACCAACAAAATATTATTGAATATCCATTTTCGAATTTTCCAAATAAACATTTGATTATAATGAAATAAAATAATAACTTATAAGGAAATAAAATTTTGAAATTAAATTATAAAAAAGGAAATACTATGAATAAATTCATTTTCAGAGAATACGATATAAGAGGCGTTGTTAAGTATGATTTTACCGACGATGTAGTTATTGATCTTGGGAAGGGCTATGGAACTTGGCTTAAAAGAAACTATGCGAAAAATTTGGCAATAAGTGGCGATATTAGAAAAACAACTCCCAAATTAAAAGAATTATTTACACAAGGCGTATTATCAACCGGTATTGATGTCGTAGATATCGGAATAATACCAACTCCATTAAATTATTTCAGTATGTATAAGAGGAAAGTAGATGCGGCTGTTCAAATTACCGGCAGTCATAATCCCCCTGAATTCAATGGATTTAAATTATCATACAATAAGCAGGCATTTTTTGGAAGTCAAATACAGGAAATTAAAGAATTAATATTAAATAATGATTTTGAAAAGGGAAATGGAGAATTTTCAGAAGATGGAGAAATTTTAGCCGAATATTTAGATGAAATTGTTGGAAAGATCAAGATTGAAAAACCATTAAAAGTCGTAATAGATTCGGGAAACGCTTGCGGTGGATTGGTTGCTCCGAAGATTTTCAAAAAAATAGGTACAGAAGTTACAGAATTATTTAGTGAAATAGACGGAAGTTTTCCTAATCACCATCCTGATCCTACAGTGGAAGAGAATATGAGATTTCTTATTGAAAAGATGAAAACTGGAAAATACGATGTTGGGATTGCCTATGATGGAGATGCAGATAGGGTTGGTGTTGTTGATGATAAGGGAAGAATAATTCAAGCAGATCAATTAATTGCGATGTTCTTACCGGAAATTATTAAGGGGAAGAATGAACCTATCATTTTTGATGTAAAATGTAGTCAAGTTTTGGAAGACAGAATAAATGAATTAGGTGGAAAAGCTGTGATGTGGAAAACAGGTCACAGTATTCTTAAACAAAAGATGAAAGAGACAAATAGTCCGTTTGGTGGTGAAATGAGCGGACACATATTTTTTGCTGACGATTATTATGGTTATGACGATGCGATCTATGTATCTGCAAGATTAGCGCAATTACTATCCAGATCTGATAAAAAAATGAGCGAATATTTGGATGAATTACCAAAGTTTTATTCTACACCGGAAATTCGAATGATGGCAAAGGATGATGAAGAGAAATTCAAAATTGCAAAAAGCGCATTTGATTATTTTTCTAAAAATTATGATTGTATTACAATTGACGGCGTAAGAATTAAATTTCCCGATGGTTGGGGGCTTGTTAGAGCATCAAATACTCAGCCGGTCATAGTGTTAAGATTTGAAGCTAATTCACCGGAAAAATTAGAGGAAATCAAAGGTATCGTAATGAATAAACTGCAAGAATTTGGAGAACTTAGGCAATAGCAATAAATGAATAATTTAGAAAAAAGAAAACTAAATCATCTTAAAGTATTTAATACTTATAATCCAGTTTTTTCAAAAACAGTAACCGGATTTGATAAATATAGATTTTTACCTCATACAGTTAATGATATTTCATTAAAAGATGTCAAAACCGAAACATATTTTTTGGAAAGAAAATTGTCATTTCCGTTTATGATTGGCAGTATGTCCGGTGGAATAAAAGAAGCATATCAATTTAATAGTGATTTGTCAGCAGTTGCTGAGAATTTGAAAATTGCATTTGCTTTAGGTTCATTTCGACCAATTTTAGAATCCGGAAAGATAATGGAATCGTATTCAATTGCAAGAAAAAACGCACCTTCAGTTCCAATATTAGCAAATATCGGTATCGGACAAATAACCAAAGGAGAATGGAAAAAAGGTCTTTTATCAATTATTGACGATATGGAATTAGATGGATTATTTATTCATTTTAATAAACTTCAAGAATATATTCAGAAAGATGGAAATACGAATTTTGACAATTTAGAAAATGAAATTAAAAAATTAATTGATGAAATTGAAATTCCGGTTATTGCGAAGGAAGTAGGAAATGGATTTTCTAAAAAAGATATTGAAAGTTTGATAAATTGGGGTTTTAAATATATTGATGTTTCCGGAGCAGGAGGGACTTCTTGGGCAAAAGTGGAAAATCTTTTAGTTTCCGAAAATAAAAAAATTAACTCTTCGTTCTTTGAATGGGGAATTCCAACTTCAGAATCGCTTAAATACTTAACTTCTTATAAACAAATATTTTCTATTGCGAGCGGTGGAATTGATGAGCCGGAAAAAATGGCGAAATCACTTGCATTTGGAGCAAATATAGCCTGTTCGGCAAGATTTATTTATCAAATATATTATCAGAAAGGAGTAGAATATTTGGAAAATGAATTAATGAAATGGCAGAAAACATTAAAAGCGATAATGTATTTAACCGGCATTAATAATATAGATGAATTTATTGGCAATAAAGAAATATTAAGTGAAATAGATGAGTAAATTTCAAAAAAAATATAATAAATTTTTAAATTGGTTCAACCAGAAACTATCAAATTACGAAGTTCCAAAAGAGCCAAAAGAGTTTTATGAGCCGATCAAATATGCTTTAAGTGGAACGGCTAAACGACTTCGTCCAGCCATTTTAACCTTTGTTGGTGAAAGTTACGGATCCAACAAAAATGACTTGTTTCCAGCTGCAATGACAATTGAAATGATACATAATTTTTCTCTTGTTCATGATGATATAATGGATAACGATTTGAAAAGACATGGCCAAATTTCAGTTCATAAGAAATGGAATGATAACATTGGTATTTTAGTCGGTGATGGAATTTATACAATAGCATTAAAAGAATTGTTATTTTATAATCCAAAAAAGTTCTATGCAATTTCAAAAATATTATTAGAAAGTATTATTCAGGTTTGTGAAGGGCAGAGTTATGACATGGAATTTTCTCATAGAAGTGATATTAATCCGAATGATTACTTAATGATGGTTGAGAAAAAGACAGGATATTTGCTTGCTGTTTCCGCAGTTATTGGAGCCATCATTGGTGGTGCATCAACAGAAGAACAAAATATTATTAAAGAATATATGTTATTATTAGGAAAAATATTTCAGATACAGGATGATCTCTTAGAAATAACTGCGAGTTCTGAAAAAATGGGAAAATCACTTGGAAGTGACTTAGCTGAGGGTAAAAAAACATTTCCAGTAATAATTGCATATAAAATGGCTAATAATAGACAAATTGAGGAATTAGATAAAATTTTAGGGAGAAATGAAATAAATCAAAATGACATGCTCTTATTTAGAAAACTAATAAATAAAATTGGAGCGAGAAAGGAAATTGAAAAATTTATTCAGGATCAGAGACAAAAGTTAGAGCTTTTATTAAAAGAATTACCTAAAATAGTTGGAAATGAGTTAAAATCATTTACCGAATTCATATTTAATAGAACAAAATAAAAATTGATAAACTGAACGAGATTTTATGATAGAAAAAGAATTTGAAATATTGAATCATCAAGGATTACATGCAAGACCTGCAACTGCTTTAGTAAGTTTAGCTTCTAAATTCGAATCTGATATTTTTTTAATTCGAGATGACAAAAAAATAAATGCAAAATCCATTTTAGGTGTCTTGGTATTGGCTGCTGAGCATGGATGTAAATTAAAAATTCAGGCATCGGGAGTAGATGAAAAAGCAGCAGCAGAAGCAATAATTGAATTATCAAAAAACCATTTTGGCATGGATGAAAAAGATTAAAGTAATTATAAATCATAAATTATAAATTGGTGATAATTGAAATGTTAAAAGAAAATAATAATTCTATAAAAGAGTTACATAATAAAAGTAATTTACATGGAATTGCGGCTTCACCCGGAATTGCGATCGGCAAAGCATATATTAATATTTCTAAGCAAATTCTGAATTTTTCCAAAAACAAAATAGATAAATCTCAAATAAATAATGAAATTGAAAGGTTAAAAGTTGCAAAAAAAGAGGTAAATAGTGAATTAAAAGATACTCAAAAGAAAATATCCCAAAAATATGGTGATGAATATTGTGATATTATTGATTCGCAAATTTCTATTTTAAATGATAGTGAAATTGAAAGGGAAATTTTTGAATATGTCTCAGAAAACTTATTGAATATTGAATATGTATATAAATTAATTATTAGTCAATATATTGAACTATTGGAAAATAGTAAGTCGGAATTTTTTCATGAAAGAATTTCAGATATTCGTGAAGTAAAAAACAAAGTACTTCTTAAATTACTTGCCTATAATAAAACTCCTTCAAATAAAATAAAAAAAGATGGACCAAAGATTTATATTGCAAGATATCTTACTCCAAATGATATTATCATTCATTCATCAGAAAATATTGTAGGATTTGTTGCAGAAGAGGGCGGTTTAACTTCACATGTCTCGATTTTGGCAAGAACATTGGATATTCCGATGGTATTAGGTATAAATAAAGTTACAAGTATTATTAAATCAAATGAAAATATTGTTCTAGACGCAAACAAAGGAGTGTTGATTAGAAATCCGGGAACTAATAAAATTAAAGAATATAGAGAAGAGCAAAAAAAGCATTTTGCAATTGAAAAAATATTTATTCAACACAAAAACGACCCGACGATCACAAAAGATGGGAAAACAATACGTTTAGCTGCAAATATTAATTTACCGGTTGAATTGAACATGGTAAAAAAATATGGTGGAGATGGAATTGGATTATATCGTACTGAATATTTATATTTAATGAAAAATGATTTGCCAACAGAAAATGAATTGTTTCATGAATATTCACATATTGTTAAAGAATTACCAAATGAGGAAATAGTAATTCGAACAATTGATCTTGGTGGTGATAAAATGTATTTAAAGTTTGGGGAAGAGCTTTCTAAGGAACGAAATCCGTTTATGGGATATAGAGCTATTCGTATATGTTTGGATAAACCTGATTTTTTTATTACTCAATTGAAAGCGATATTGAGAGCTTCTCATTATGGAAAAGTAAAGATAATGATACCGATGATTTCTACAATTGAAGAAATATTAAATGCAAAAAAATATATTCAGAAAGCGAAAGATATTTTGATTAAAGAAGGGAAACCATTTGACGAAAATATTAAAGTTGGAATTTTAGTTGAGACGCCTTCTGCTGCATTTTTGGCAAATCGATTTGCTAAAGAAGTTGATTATTTTTCAATAGGAACCAATGATCTTACACAATATATGTTAGCAGTTGATCGTGGAAATGAAAAAATAAATGAATTGTTTTGTCATTATGATCCAGCAATAATTGGTGCAATAAAATTGGTTATAAAAGGAGCACAATCAAATAATATAAAAACAACTGTATGCGGTGAAATAGCTAGTGATCCAATTGCTACTATATTATTAGTAGGTCTGGGAATAGATACTTTAAGCGTTAGCCCGATATTCCTTGGTCCAATTAGAACTGTCATTAGAAATATTTCATATAAAGAATCTAAAAAATTCGCTAACAAAATATTAAAAATGGAAACACGTCAAGAAGTAAAACTTGCGATAAGACGCGAATTTAATAAAAATTTTCCGGATTGGGAAAAGAATTATGAGAGTTTGTTGAAATAATATCAATAAACTTATTGTTGATCAAATATTACTATTATTATTCATTCATTAACTTATTCAGTGCCTTTTTCGCTGCAATTTGTTCTGCATATTTTTTTGTCTTTGCAAGGCCGGAACTGTAAAATTTATTGTTTAAATAAATACTTACTTCAAAATTTATTCCATGTGCTGGTCCATCTTCATTTGTAACAATAAATTCAGGGTTATAAATATTATTTTGTTGACAATATTCAAATAATTGTCCCTTATAATTTTGTATATCCGGTGACGGGATCAATATTTCGTGTTTAGAGAGCAATGTATTTGAAATAAATTTATTTGCTTCTTTCCAACTTCCATCTAAATACAATGCTCCAATAAATGATTCATAAATATCGCTTAAAATTGAGTTTAAATTTCTAATATTGTCTTTCTCGGCTCCTTTACTTATTCTTAAAAGCCGACTAAATCCCAGTTGTTTAGAAATTTTTGATAATGTGATTTTATTTACTAACTTAGATCGCATTTTTGTTAAATCACCTTCAGGAAGTTCAGGATAATTATTAAATAAATATTTCGTTACAGCTAATTCTAAAACAGCATCGCCTAAGAATTCTAATCGTTCATAACTGGAGTTCCTATCATTAGGTGTTTTAATACCCGATGTATGAAGAAATGCTTGATATACTAATTCTGGGCTATGAAAACGATAAGAATGAATATCATAGACCTTTCTTAATAATCTTTTTGATTTGCGATAAACAACAAGTTTGTAAAGATTATTGAAGTACTTCATTGGTTTTTTAAATAGCTTCATTGTAATTAATGGAGCAATTTATATTTTTTTAAATACAAGTGTGGAATTGTGTCCACCAAATCCAAAAGTATTTGATAAAACGGCATTAACAGGTTTATTCATTTTCATATTCGGTGTATAATTGAGATCACATTCCGGATCTGGATATTTTAAATTAATAGTCGGTGGAATAACATCATTTTCAATCGCTTTAACGGAAACGATTGCTTCAACGGCACCTGTAGCACCAAGCATATGTCCAGTCATTGATTTTGTAGAACTAATTGAGATATTTTGCGCATTTTCACCAAATACTGCTTTTATTGCCTTAGTTTCAATTTTATCATTGAATGGGGTAGAGGTGCCATGAGCATTGATGTATGAAATATCGTCAGGTTTTAAATTTCCATCTTTCAATGCCATTTCCATAGATCTAATTGCACCGTCTCCATCTTCTGAAGGAGCGGTAATATGAAATGCATCGGCAGTCATTCCAGCTCCAACAATTTCAGCATATATTTTAGCATTTCTTTTCTTTGCATGTTCATATTCTTCAAGAACAATTATTCCAGATCCCTCAGCAATAACAAATCCATCGCGTGTTTTGTCAAAAGGGCGAGATGCTGTTTTAAAATCATCATTTCGCGTACTAAGAGCTCTTAATTGCGTAAAACCAGATACTCCTAATGGAGTAATGGCAGCTTCTGCACCACCAGAGACAATCACATCAGCATCACCATAGCGAATGTGTCTTAATGCTAGTGCAATTGAATGGTTTGAGGAAGAACAAGCAGATGATACTGCATAGTTAACTCCCTTAAATCCATATTTTATTGAAATATGGCCAGCTGCAATATTTGAAATTAATTTAGGAACAAAAAATGGAGAAATTCTATTTGGACCTTTTTCGTTAAGAACCATTTTTTCTTGTTCTAAAGTATTAATCCCACCGATTCCTGAGGCAATAATAACGCCTACTCTTGTCCTGTCAATTTTATCAAAATCAAAATTTGCATTTTTTATTGCTTCATCTGATGCAATAAGAGCAAATTGGGCAAATCTATCTAATTTTCGCCTCTCTTTTTTTGAGAAATAATCTTCTAAATTAATATCTGTTACTTCTCCAGCAAAATGCACTGGATAATTTGTACTATCAAATTGAGTGATAGGACCAATACCATTGTAACCATTTTGAATATTATTCCAAAATTTATCAACCCCGGTACCTACGGGAGAGGTTACTCCCATACCTGTAATAACTACTCGTTTTTTCATTCCAGATTATTCTACATTTTTTTCTAAATAATCTAAAACATTTCCAACAGTTTTTAATTTTTCTGCTGCTTCATCTTCAATAGAAATATCAAATTCATCTTCTAAAGACATGATTAATTCTACTGTATCCAAAGAATCAGCACCCAAATCATCTATGAATGAGGCATCTTTTGTAACTTTGCTTTCATCAACATCTAACTTGTCAACAACTAATTCTTTTAATTGTTCAAATGATACTTTTGCCATGTTAACTCCTTTTAGTTTTTAAATATGTGTTTTTTCATTGTTATGTTATCATTCCACCATCTACAACTAATGTTTGGCCTGTAATATAATCAGATAGGGATGAAGCCAAAAATAATGCCGCATTTGCAATATCTTTTGTCGTTCCCAAGCGTTTTAATAAGATGGCATCAATTAATTGTTCTTTTGCGTCTTCTTTTAAATTCTTTGTCATTGCCGTATCAATAAATCCTGGCGCAATTGCATTTACTCTAATGTTTCTGCTTGCAAATTCTTTTGCTAATGATTTTGTCATTCCAATTACACCGGCTTTTGAAGCTGAGTAATTTGTCTGTCCGACATTTCCAGTAATTCCGACAACAGATGAAATATTAATTATATTTCCGGATTTCTCTTTCATCATATATCTTCCTGCAATTTTTGAAGTAAGAAAAACACTTTTTAGATTTGTGTTAATTACATTATCCCAATCATTTTCTTTCATACGAATGATGAGGTTATCTCTTGTTATTCCGGCACAATTTACTAAAATATCTATTTTATTAAATTTCTCAATTGTTGTCTTGATCATATTTGTTACCGAATCTGAAATTGAGACATCGGAAACAATAGATAGGATGTTTTTGCTATCATCAAATTCCTTATTAACTATAGAGAGTGTTTTATCATCAATATCTGTAATAACAATTTTTGCACCATTTTCGTAAAATATTTTAGCAATTTCTAAACCGATTCCTCTACTTGCTCCAGTAACTATAGCAACTTTATTTTTTAAATTAGTATTATTCATTTGTGATTCTCTCGATATCCGAAATATTAGAAATTCCTTCTAAAGTGCTTTCAGGATCAATTCTTTTTATTAAACCACGCAACACTTTTCCTGGACCGACTTCAATAAATCTTTCTATTCCATCATTTCGCATATTATTGATTGTATCTAACCATAATACAGGATTTTCAATTTGTTTGATAAGGTTTTTTTTCAATTTGGGAATAGAATTGCAACTTTGTGCATCTACATTTCCATAAATTGGTATTTTTGGTTTTTTGAAACTAACTGTATTTATTGTTTCAGTTAATACTTTTGTCGCATATTTCATTAAAGGAGAATGAAAAGCACCACTTACTTCTAATTCTACAACAATTTTCGCACCCAGATCCCTTGCATATTTCATTGCGGATTGAACAGCGTCTTTTTCACCGGAAATTACAATTTGGTTTGGTGAATTAATATTAGCGATCTTTACAAGCCCAAATTGTGATGCATTTTCACATGCTTCTAAAATTTTATCTCTATCCAATTTTATTATTGCTGCCATTGTACCTGGATTTTGTTCTCCGGCATATTGCATGCTTTCACCGCGTTCTTTGACTAATTTCAATCCGTCTTCAAAAGAAAATACATCAATAGAATATAATGCAGAATATTCCCCCAAACTATGTCCTGCAACGGCATCAAATTTAATTGACTGTTCTTTTAAAATGTAAGTTATGATCGAAGATACAACATAAAGAGCCGGCTGAGTTATTTTTGTCTGAGTCAATTTGCTTATTGGACCTTCAAAACAAATCTGTGCCAAATCGAATTTAAGTATATCTTCTGCAATTTTAAACATTTCTTTTGCAATATCATAATTTTGATATAGATCTTTCCCCATTCCAACTTGTTGAGATGCTTGCCCTGGAAAAACTAAAGCTGTTTTCATATTATATTCCCCATCTAATCAAACTGCTTCCCCATGTAAATCCACCACCAAATGCACCTAACAATAATAAATCATATTTTATTAATTTTTTTTCTTGCATAGCATCGTAAATCCCCAAAGGAATTGTAGCGGCTGTTGTATTGCCATATTTATTTATATTGATGAATACATTTTCAGGGTCAATTTTTAATCTTTTCCCCACTGCTTCAATTATTCTTTTATTTGCCTGATGTGGAATAAATAATGAAACATCACTGCTTGTAAAATTGTGTTTTTTTAGAATATCTTTTGCCACTTGCGTCATATATTTTACAGCAAATTTATATACCGGTCTTCCATCTTGATAAATATAATGCATTTTTTTATCTACGGTTTCGTGAGTTGTAGGATTTAAACTTCCTCCACCTAACATATACAAAAGATCTTTTCCTGATCCATCGGTGTGTAAAATAGTATCAATTATTCCATTTTCTGTTTTTGATTCTTCCAGAAGAACTGCACCAGCTCCATCTCCAAATAATACACAAGTATTTCTATCTGTATAATCTGCAATAGTTGACATTTCATCTGCACCGACGACAAGTACTTTTTTTGCCATTCCCGATTTAATAAAACTTTCGCCTATTTTTAATGCATATAGAAAACCACTACATGCAGCGGAAATATCAAATCCAAAGGCATGTTTCATATTTAAATTATCTAATGTAATTGCCGCTGTAGAAGGGAAAAACATATCGGGACTTACAGTTGCAATTACCAAGGCGTCAATTTCATCAGAAGAAATATTATATTCCTCGAATAGATTCTGAATTGCCTTTGTTGCTAGAGTAGAAGTAGGTTCATTTTTTTCAGAGATATGTCTCTCTTTTATTCCGGTTCTTGTAGTGATCCATTCATCATTAGTATCAACCATTTTCTCTAAATCTTTATTAGTTAATATTTTTTCAGGGACATATTTGCCAACTGCTGAAATGCTAATTATTTTATCATCTGACATTAATAAAATACCATTTTAATTATAAATATTTATTAATAATATATTTTAAATCTATTTTGTACTAATAACCTGTTTTCCATCGTAATACCCACAATTTGGACATGCGTGATGTGGTAGCTTTGGTTGACTGCAATTTGGACATTTAGATACATTTGGTGTCTTTAGATTGTAATGAGTTCTTCTTTTTGCTCCTCTTGAGTGTGATTGTCTTCTTTTTGGATTTCCCATTTAATTCCTCTCTTCATTTATTTTTTTTCTAATTTCTTTCAATTTCTCAAATCTAGGGTCTATATTAATGAATTTATGTGAACATTCATAATAATTTTTATTTTTTCCACAAATTGGACATAATCCCTTGCAATCTGGCTTGCATTTTTGCTTAATAGGGATTGAAATTTGTATTGTTTCTTTAATAAAATCATTGAAATCTATTTCAATTGAATTATTTTTAAGAATGATAAATTCATCATTAATAATATTATTTTTATCAAATAAGTTTTCAGGTATGATAACCAAGTTAAAATCTTTATCAAAATCAGCATTGTATTTTTCCAAACAAACATCACAAGTAAGCTCTAAAGAATATTTTATGTTTCCACGGGCAATAAATCTTTCATTTAATCTATAAACTAATATTTTTGTGTGAATATTACCAATTAAATTCTTTACATCAATAGTTGCAGAAGAATCTATAGAGTTAAATTTATTCTCATTATTTGAAATATTTGATAGCTTTATTTTCATGGCGAAAAGATAAAATATTTATTGTTTATTGTCAAGCATAATACTAAAGATAAATTAATAAATTAGTTTGTTAACAGAAATATTTGTTTAAATGTTTTCAAAAGACTCTTCCTTTGAAATATTAATGGTTTTTTTCTCGTGATCCTCAATGATTCGCATATTTTTCCATTTACCTTGTAAAAATCGTAGAAAAAATCCAATTCCAAGTAATGATATATAGAATGTTAAAATTATCCAAGCATGAATAATATCTAATCTAAAGTATTCAACAATCAAATAAGTTGGTATTATTAAAAATGTTAGCGAGAGTAATGATACATAGATCATTATAAATTTTGTATCACCAGCTCCTCTCAAAGTTGCTGAAAAAATAACATTTAGTACATCAAATATTGAATATAACGCAATAAATTTTATTAAAATAAATACAATTGGCATAATTTGATCAAATTTATCTGTAGTGGAATTATGTGAGAAAATATTAATATAAAAACTTGGAAATATTAGAAACGATATGATTATCGGTATAACATAAATATAAGTAACAGTTAACCCTGTATAAGTGACTCTTTCGGCAATTTTCGGATCATTGTTACCCAAATAGTTTCCTGTTATAACAGATACTGCAATACCTAATCCAATCATTGGTAAAAAAACTAAATTGTTGAGATTAAAGGCAATATTAGTAGCAGCTAATGAAATTGTCCCCAATCTTCCAACTATAAGAATAAACAGAGTAAATCCAGCAATATCAATAAAGAAATGCACTCCATTTGGCAAGCCATATTTTAAAAATCTTTTGAATAGATCAATATCAATTTTCCATTTGAAATGTATATTAAATTTATCTTTGAATTTGTATCTATTAATTAAAATCAGATATGCTAAGAATGAAAAACTATGAGCGATAACAGTTGCAATTGCGGCTCCTTTCATACCCAATTCAGGAAATCCAAAATTTCCAAAAATTATTAAGTAATCTAAAATAATGTTAATAAGCATCGCAAAAAGATTTATCCACATTATTGGTAATGTACGATTTGTACCGGAAAAAAAACCAGACAGCGAAGTGGCTGCAATCGCTGGGAAAGCCCCTAAATTAACTATTTTAAAATACTGAACTTCATATTTGAAAACAGAATCTTCATGACCAATTATTGAAAATATTTCTTCGGCAAAAGGTATAATACATAGAATAAATATTCCACCGATCAATGAAACATATAATCCATTCCAAATTACTGCTCCAATTTTTTTATAATTATGAGATCCATAATACTGAGCGACAAAAGTACTTGTATAACCGGCGGTTCCTAAAAAAACACACATCAATGAAAAATTAAGCATACCCGCAGGCATTGCTGCAGCAATAGCTTCAGGTGAATACCAAGCAAGAAATAATCTATCAACAAAATGTTGTATAGAATGTACACCGGTAGAAATAATTAACGGAAATGCTATTATTAATAATTCTCTATAACCGCCTTTTCTTTCCCAAAGATATAAAATTTTATTATTCATATTTAATTTGTTATATTCCCTAATAATAACTTGTTAAGTATATAATTATCAATAATTTAACTAATATTATAAATTTAAAAATTAATGATTATATCGTGTTTAACAACAGGGGAGAAGTGTATAAAATTCTTAAGGAGAAGTTGTCATTTTTTATCTATCCAAATTCCTTTTTGATTTGTTCTTCTATTCAATGATAAAACAACTGATTTTGCTTCTTTCATATTCGTATAATTTCCAACCCGCACTCTGTACCAAGGTTTTGGATCATTTCTCAAATAAAATTTTTGAATATAAGCATCATATCCAATTCTCTTTAATTTTTTAACAGCAGCTTCAGAGTAACTTTTATTATGAGAACTTGAATATTGGATTGTGTATGATATACCATTATTTCTATATTTTATTTGTGATTTGATAATTTGTTTTTTAGGACGAGGAGATTTTTTTTCTTTTTTCGTCAATTTAGGAACATTTTCCCATTCGTCTTTTACTGTTGATTGTTTATCTATTGATGTCTTTGTTGTGTCAGGAGGTGTCACTTTTTCAGTTTGAGTAAGTTCCCCTACCGTATCTATAGGTGATTCTTCAATATAATTTTCACCGAATTCAGAGGATTCACTTATATTGTATTTAAAACTTTTATCAAATTCCTGATTATGATCATCTACCATTACCACCATAATTTCATAATTACCCGGCACATCAGGAATAAATGTAACAGTTTCTGCATAATCAGATGGAATAAAATCTCTCGGATCTAATCTTGATTCAATTGGTTTATTTTTAAATGCCCATTTGTATTCCAATACATTAGATGGTTTTTTGTTAATATATATATCAACCGGCTCACCAACAAAACCTGTATTTGTTTTAGTACAACCCAGAATGACTATCATCGATAAGATCAAAATAAATAGAAATAATTTTCGCATTTTATTCTCCTTTTTTAAAAAATTCCCTCATATATTAATAATATCAGCATTTGAAAAGAAAAAAGCAATCTCTTTTTTAGAATTCTTTAAAGAATCAGATCCATGAACTGCATTTTCTCTATTAGTCAAACCAAATTTGTGTCTGATCGACTTATTTTTCGCCTTTTCAGGATCAGTATTTCCAATTAGATCTCTGAAATTTTTGACTGCATTTTCTTTACTTAATACTAACACTACACAAGGTCCGCTGATCATAAATTTAATTAAATTATCATAAAAAAATTTTCCTTTGTGAATTTGATAAAACTTTTCTGCTTCTTCTTTTTTAAATTGTATCTTTTTAATAGCCAAAATATCAAAGTTGTTTTGTATGATCTCATCAATTATCTTACCTGTAAATCCTTCACTTACTGCATGCGGTTTGATTATTGCCAATGTTCTTTCTTGCATAAATTACTCCTTTATAATTACCGTACCTTTATTATTTTGAAATATATCTATACTGTTTTCTATTGATGTAATAATTACTTTTTTTCCACCTGATTCTAGGAATTTTATTGCACTTAGGATCTTTGGTCCCATTGAGCCGTCTGGGAATTGTCCATTTTTATAGTAATACTTTGCTTCTTTTAATGTTAATTTATTAAGTTTTTTTTGTTTTTTTTCACCAAAATTTAAATATACATTATCTACAGCCGTTAATATTATTAATTCATCTGCAGAAATATCCTTTGCTAATACTGCACTAGCAAGATCTTTATCTATCACAGCATCAAATCCTTCGTAATTGCCATTTTCGTCCAAATAAACGGGAATTCCACCACCTCCACTTGCAATTACAATTGCATTATGATCAAGCAAATTACTAATAAGTGTATGATTAATAATTTCCATTGGTTTTGGGGAAGGAACAATTCTTCGCCAACCTTTATTAGGTACTTCTTTTATTACCCAATCATTTTCTTTTGAAAATTTCTCGGCTTTTTCTTTAGAAAAATACTGTCCGATATATTTTTTTGGAATTCTATTCTCATTATCATTAATATCTATTAGTACTTGTGAAAGAATTGTAACTACTTGTAAATTATAATTTGCCTTTTTCAGCTCATTTTGCAAAGATTGTTCTATCATATACCCGATGCTTCCCTGTGTCTCTGCAACTAAAACGCCTAATGGGACATCTGGAACAATTCCCTTTGCGAGTTCAACTCTTTGCAATTCGTTTCCAACTTGTGGACCATTTCCATGTGTAATTACTATTCTATAATTATTTTTTACAAATGAAGAGATAATTGCTCTCATTGACTGCCGAGTGCTGGCAAATTCGTCATGAATATTGCTATTACCAGAGGGGGAAATGGCATTTCCCCCTAAAGCAATTACTGCTGTTTTTCCACTAACCATTTATTTTATTTCTTTTTGAATTAATTCTTTTAATGTGGGTTTTCCAATTTCTTGTAAGTCATACGTTACTCTTACAGATGGTTTTTTAATATTGATTATTCTTCTTAAATCAATCGGAGTACCAATTATTACAGAATCACAATCTGTCTTTGCAATTGTTTTTTCAAGATCTTTCATTTGTTGCTTACCATATCCCATTGCTGGTAAAAGTTTGCCTATTTCAGGATATTTTATAAAAGTATCTGTTATACTTCCAATTGTGAATGGTCTAGGATCAATAATTTCTTTTGCTCCATATTTTATAGCGGCAACGGTTCCTGCACCATACTTCATCTCTCCGTGCGTAAGTGTTGGTCCATCTTCAATAATCAAAACGGTTTTATTTTTAATTAAATCTGTATTTTCTACAGAAATAGGTGAAGCTCCGTCAACTACTACAGCACTTGGATTTTGTTTACGAATTGTTGCTCGTAATTCATCAATATCTTTTAAATTTGCAGTATCAATTTTGTTTATTACAATAATATCAGCCATATTTAGATTGGCTTCTCCCGGGTAATATCTTGTTTCGTGTCCTACACGATGAGGATCAACAACAACAATAGATAAATCCGGTTTGTAAAAAGAAGTGTCATTGTTTCCACCATCCCATACAATAACATCAGCTTCTTTTTCTGCTTCTCTTAAAATTGCCCCATAATCAACACCAGCATAAATTATGCTTCCCATATTAATATGCGGTTCATATTCTTCCATTTCTTCAATAGTGCATTTGTGTTTTTCAAGATCAGAAAGTTTGGCAAACCTTTGTACTTTTTGTTCATTTAAATTTCCGTAGGGCATAGGATGTCTTATACTTGCTACTTTTTTTCCCATTTCCGTTAAGATCTCTACAATTTTCCTTGATGTCTGTGATTTACCGCATCCGGTTCTGGTTGCAGTAATTGAAATCAATGGTTTTGTAGATTTTATCATTGTTTTATCATTCCCCAGTAATCGAAAATCGGGTCCCAATGCATTGACCAATGATGCATTATGCATAACTCTTTCATGAGTGACATCACTGTATGAAAAGATAACTTCATCTATATTATTTTCCTTAATTAAATTAGATAGTTCCTTCTCATCATAAATCTTAATTCCATTGGGATATAGATTGCCGGCTAATTCTGAAGGATATTTTCGTCCATCAATATTCGGTATCTGTGTTGCTGTAAAAGCAACAACTTCAAATTCTTCATTATCTCTAAAATAAGTGTTAAAATTGTGAAAATCTCTTCCGGCAGCTCCCATAATGATTACTTTTTTCTTTTGCATTTTTACTCCTCTCTTTTGGATAAAGCATATTTTAATACTTCATCAATTTGTTTAACAAAAATAAAATTTATTCCTTTCTTTACATTATCTGGTATTTTTGATAGATCGTTTTCATTTGCATCCGGCAATATTACTGTTTTTATTTTCGCTCTTTTTGCAGCTGTGATCTTTTCTCTAACTCCACCAATTGGTAAAACTCGTCCTCTTAAAGATATTTCTCCAGTCATTGCCACATCGTGTCTTACTTTCTGATTTTTTAATAATGAAAAAACTGATGTGATTATTGAAACACCGGCAGAAGGGCCATCTTTAGGTATAGCAGCAGCAGGGAAATGCAAATGAATATCGTTTTTCTTGAATATTTCAGGCTTAAAATCATATTTGTCAGAATTTGCTCTCAAATAACTTATTGCAGTTGAGATTGATTCTTTCATAACATTTCCAAGATGTCCGGTCATTTTATATATACCTTTTCCTGGCATTATTGTTGCTTCTACAGGCAAAACTTCACCACCATAAGCCGTATAAGCTAATCCGGTAACAATACCAATTTCATCTTTATGAAGGATATCTTCTCTAAATATTTTTTTTGGTCCTAAATATTCTCTGATATTTTTAGTACTAATGGAAATTTTCTTTTTGTTTTCTTCGGAAGCAAATTCTCGAGCTATTTTTCTACAAATTTTTGCAATATTTCTCTCTAATGATCGTACACCCGCTTCCATTGTATAATCAGATATGATAATATCAATAACTTTTTTTGTAAATGTCAAATATTTTGCTTTTAATCCATTTTCTTTTATTTGACGTGGAATTAAAAATCGTTTGGCAATTTGTATTTTTTCGGGATTGATATATCCCGGAAGATGAAGTTTTTCCATACGATCATTTAAAGCAGCAGGAATGGTATCTGTTGTGTTTGCAGTGGCAATAAAAGTAATTTTGGAAAGATCAAAAGCGACTTCTAAATAATTGTCCCTAAAATCATTATTTTGTTCAGGATCTAATACTTCTAATAGTGCCGATGATGGATCACCTAGAAAATCTTTTCCAATTTTATCAACCTCATCTATCATAATTACCGGATTTGCTACTTTTACACGCTTCAAATATTGTATAATTCTACCCGGCATAGAACCAATATATGTTTTCCGGTGTCCGCGAATTTCCGCTTCATCATGCATTCCACCAACTGAAAAACGGATAAATTTCCTTCCCATTGCTTTTGCAACCGATTGACCTAACGACGTTTTACCAACTCCTGGAGCACCAACTAAACATAATATAGGGCTTTTAGCATCTTTCTTTAATTTTTGAACAGAAAGAAATTCAATAAATCTATCTTTAATATCTTCCATTCCATAATGATCTTTATTTAAAATTTTTTCCGCTTTATCAATACTTATTTTCTTTTTGGTGAATTTTCCCCACGGCAATGAAGTTATCCAATCAAGATAATTGGTAATTACTGTATAGTCGGGAGAAGCTGGATGTAATTTTTTCAATCGTTCAATTTCTTTTTCAACCACTTCTTTTGTTTCATCAGAGAGTTTGATTCTTTTGATTTTTTTTGTGATTTGTTCAATATCGGGATTAGAATGCTCATTTTCTCCTAATTCTTCTTCAATTGCTTTTAATTGTTGACGAAGAAAATGTTCACGCTGATTTTTATTAATTTCAGAATTTACCTTATTATGTATTTTTGCATTTAGTTTAATTAAATTGTACTCTTTTTTCAAGAATTTAACTAACTTGATCAAGCGTTTATTTACATCCAATTCATTTAATAAATTTTGCTTATCCGAGATACGAATATTTAGAGCAGAAGTTATAAGATCGGCTAATTTTGATGGATCATCAATGGAAAGAATAATATCCTCAATTTCATCGGGAAAAATAGGCGAAATGGCAATAATTTGATGAAATAGATCAGAAATAGTACGAATAATTGCTTCTGATTTCAATTTATTACCATAAATCTCATTCAAAAAATTTATTTTAGCTATTTTATATTTTTTCTTTGTTTCTATATAATTATCAATTTCTATCCTGCGTATTCCTCTTAAAAGTACTCTATTAGATCCATCTGAGCTTCTAAAAAGTTTTAAAATGCTACAAGCAACTCCAATCGGAAATAAATCATTTTCATCTTTTTTAATAGGACTAGGTTTTTTGGTAAATACTGCAATGTGTTTATCTGCAGCTAATGCATCTTTAATTAATTTCAAATATGCATCTTTGTGAATTATTATTGGAAAAATAATATTAGGAAATGCTATATTTCCCTCAATTGGTAATATTTTCAATATACTTGGTATATGATTATCAGTTTGGTGTCCATTCATAATATCCATTCTAATCTCCGTCTCCTTTAATTTAGTGTTAAATTTAATACTAATTAGTTAACATTACAAGGAAATTATTTTGAGTTTTTGTGAAAATAGAGGGGATACGCTACTAACTTAAGGACCTGCTCACAGCTAATATAAAATTAATAAAGTTGTTTTCAATTTAAATAACTTTTATACAAATCAATGATCTCTCTCATTTCATCAATTGATTTTACATGATTGATTTGATTTCTATATATTGTTGCATTTGGCATTCCTTTCGTGTACCAAGCAAAATGTGATTTAAACATGTTGTGAGCAATTTTCTTCGGATAATGATCTTCAACTAATTTCAAATGCTTTTTTATAATGAAAAATATTTCTTGATAGGAGGGATGCGTAAAATTTTCATTGATTAATTCTTTATTCTTGTCCTGAATTGAAATATTCTTATTAAGTTCTTTGAATATCCAAGGATTTCCTAATACTCCTCTACCGATCATTATTGCATCACAATTGGTTTCGCTGAACATTTTTATCGCATCGTTTGAATTTTTTACATCACCATTACCAATCACAGGAATTTCTACATTTTCTTTTATTTCCCGAATAATTGACCAATCAGCTTTACCTGAATATTTCATTTTTGCTGTTCGTGGATGAATTGTTATTGCCTTTATTCCGACTTTTTCTAATTTAATGGCAACTTCAATTGCATTAATACTATTTTCATTCCAACCGGAACGTATTTTAGCTGTAACAGGTATATTTACAGCATCAACGATTTTTTCTGCAATTTCTATCATTAAATCAATATTCTTCATTAATGCAGCGCCGGCACCTTTTTTTACAACCTTTTTTACAGGACATCCAAAGTTTAAATCAATCAAATCCGGTTTAATTCTCTTTTCTATAACTTTTGCCGAATTGCTCATCGCATCAGAATTATTTCCGAAAATTTGTATTCCAATTGGTCGTTCTAAATTACTGAAATTCATATATTGCATTGTTTTATTATTATTCCTAATAATTCCTTCTGAGCTAACAAATTCGGAATATAAAAAACCAGCTCCCATTTCTTTACAAATCGTTCTAAATGGCTTATCTGTAACACCAGCCATCGGTGCTAAAAAGTAAGGATTGGCTATTTGAGTTTTTCCAATTTTAAACATTTCTAATTTTATTTGTTATTTAGCTGTGGAATGTTAAGTATACTATATAATGGACAATATATCAAATTACTTTAAGTAATTATTATAGTAATCTTCAATACCTTTTTCCAAATTATATTTCGGAGTATAATCTAAATCACTTTCTGTTTTTGAAATATCTGCCTCGGTATTATCTTGATAAAAATCATAAGGATTATCAAAATATTCTGTTTTAAGTTCTGTTTTCATTGTTGTATTTAATATTGAAATTATGTCATTAAAAGTGCGAGCTTTTCCACAACCCACATTATAAATTCCACTTTTCCCAGATAATGCAGCTTTTATATTTGCTTGAATAATATCTTTTACATAGACAAAATCGCGCTTCTGTTCACCTTTTTTAAATATTCGTGGATTTTTTCCGGCTTTCATCTGAAGTGCAAGTTGATATATCATTGATGACATTTTGCCTTTATATAATTCACCAGACCCGTAAACATTAAAATACCGTAATCCTATAATATTATTTGGATATCTTTTTTTATGTTGCAAAACATATTGATCTAATAAATATTTTGAATATCCGTAAACATTTTCAGGAATTTCACCTTTTCCAACTTTATTTGGAGCAGGAGAGTTACCATAAACGGCCGCAGAAGAGGCATA
>JAUVLI010000147.1 GCA_030600775.1 Fidelibacterota bacterium
AGGAGAAATATCCGTTCAACATACATCAGGGGAAATAATTGCTACATGGCAATTGACAGCACTTGCTGAAAGATTTATCATAAAAATTCCTGCATTATTATTAATATCGGCTCGTACTGAGAAAAGAGGAGATATAGAATATTTTTATTTTTATCGAGCTCAATTAATGAGAGGTACTACTCCAGAATTACTTTCAGATTTATTCAACAGAGGAGACCTATTAGTTGATTTAAGATTACATGATAAAGGAACAAGAGCAAGGAATCATGGAACAGGTTTTAGAACATACGAAGACAGATTTCCTTCACTTTTTAACCAAATAACGGACATATAAAATGGAATTATTAGAAAAACAACATATGAATACATCTTGGGATTTTAGAACTGCTAACACGAAAACATACACACATTGTTATCATAATTATCCGGCAATGATGATACCACAAATTGCAGAACGATTGATCGTTAAATATGGAAAAAACGCTAAAACACTTTTCGACCCTTACTGTGGAACAGGCACATCACTTGTAGAAGCGATTTTAAAGAGTATAAATGCAATCGGAACAGACCTAAACCCATTGGCACGGTTAATTGCAAAAACAAAAACAGCAAAGATAGAATTGCAAATTTTGGATTTATATTTAAAAGAGTTTAATGATTTTTCATTCTCTCTAAACTTTGGTATTAACGAACCTAATATTGTTATTCCAAACTTTAAGAACATTGATTTTTGGTTTTCAAAAAAAACACAAAATAAATTAGCTATCATAAAGCAATTTATAGATAATATAAGTGATAAAAATGTTAAAGATCTGTTTTATGTAGCATTTAGTGAAACAGTAAGAGAAAGTAGTTTTACTCGAAATAGTGAATTTAAACTTTATAGAATACCAGAAAAACAAAGAGAAAAATTTAATCCTGATGCTTTTTCAATGATCATTTCAAAACTTGCAAGAAATAGAAGAGGATTAATCGATTATCTTGATAAAACAAAATATATTAATGCAAAAGCTCAGATTTTTGGCTTTAACACTGTTGAAACCATTGAAAATATTCCTGAGAAATCTATTGAAATTATTGTAACTTCTCCTCCTTATGGAGATAGTAGAACAACTGTTGCTTACGGACAATTTTCTCGCTTGTCAAATCAATGGCTCGGGATTGAAAACGCCAACCAAATTGATAACAAATTGATGGGTGGCAAAATAAGTAATATTCATAAATTTGGAATTAATATTGTGGATGAAATCATAGAAAAAATTGCGATAAAAGATAATAAACGAGCAAGAGAAGTGTATAGTTTTTATAAAGATTATTATAAATCAATAAATAATGTTTCAGCTACTTTAAAAAGTGGTGGTTATGCCTGTTATGTTGTAGGAAATCGTAAAGTAAAAGGAATGACTTTGCCAACAGATAAAATTACAAGAGCATTTTTTGAAGCAAACGATTTTGAATACAAAAATACTTTTATTAGGAATATACCGAATAAAAGAATGCCAAGTAAAAATAGTCCGACAAATGAAATCGGAAAAACTGAAACAACAATGAATAACGAATATATTGTAGTGATGAGAAAATATTGATTTTACTATATTTAGTTTTTAATAAAACACATTAAAAATCATTTCACCTGACATTTTCCCACTATAACTCATATATTTAAATGAATTTGGTATCAAAAGAATGCGTACAAGATGGGGAACTTGTAATACAAGAGCAAAGAGAATTTGGCTGAATTTGGAATTGACAAAAAAAACAACGGAATGTTTGGAATACATAATAATTCATGAATTAGTGCATTTATTGGAAGGAAGCCATAATAAAATATTTACAAAATATATGAATGAATTTATACCTAAATGGAAATTTTACAAAGACGAATTAAATAGATTACCATTTTGTCATACCGATTGGAATTATTGAGTTAGGATGAACCAATTCCAGAAAGATAATTAATATATTAATTATCTATACAATCACCCTCACCTCAGTCCTTTCCCATCAAGGGAGAGGAAGAAAGCAGGGAAAAATCGGTGCCAGATACCCTTTTTTTCCTTGCAATTATAAATAAAACACAAATTCATCTAATAACGAAAAAAGAGAGGTTAATGAGAAATCTACAATGATATGCTATATTTTTATTTAACAATATCTTTTTTATCTCTGTTTTTGGGAGGATAATCTTTCTTGACTTTTATTTGATTTTTTTGTATCATTAGTTAACGAAATGGGAAATAAGAAAATAGAAAAATATCCAAGATTATTCAGGATATAAACGAGCAAGATGTAATACTCGTCTTTACAAAATATTGTTTTATCCGCCTATTGAATGGCAAACATAGTTCTTTAATTTTTAATCTGGGATTATTGCAAAATTTAAATGCTCATTTGTAGAGGGAAATATGCTTAATGATATATACAAAATTGATATAAAAATATTAAAAGATCTAATTCCTCAACAACTAATAAATAAACTTGATATACTTGGGGTTAAAACTATTAAGGATATAAAAAATACTTCCGTTGAAGATTTAAAAAAAATTAAATCAGTTGGAAATAAAACAATTCAGGACTTTTTGAATATAAAAAAAATGATTGATGAAGAACCATACAAGATATTTGAAGAATATTCTCTTAAACTTAATCCGATAATTCAGATACCAAAAAATATTGGTAATATTCATTTGAAATATATTAAAGCATTAATTACCAAAAGACTTTTAAACAAATTGGAATTATTAAATTGTGAAACTATTACTGATATTATTGATATCAGTAATAATGAATTTTCAAATATGGATTATATCGGCAAAAAGACTGTACTTGATTTTGTAAATCTCAAAGAACTGATAATAAATAACCAAAAAGTAATACAAGATACTTACAATAAAAATAGAGAACTAATTTTACCATACACATATCAAAACGATTTTCTCTTGGATGTAGAATATCTTATATCTGATTATTTTAATTTAATTAATAATAAAAAAGTAAAAGATATAATTTATAAAAGGTTTTTATTAGGTAACAATGAATTATACACATTAGAAGAGATAGGATTATTTTACAATATAACTCGGGAAAGAGTTAGGCAAATACAAAATAAACATTTGAATCGAATAAGAATATTATTTGAGGGAGGTTCTATAAAAAACCCATATTGTATTTCTAATGAAGACATGTCGAAAAAATATATTCAGATAAAAAATAAAATAAATACTCATAATATTTTAGTAGAGAGTGAATTGAAAAATATTTTAAATAATGAAAATATTGTTTTTGATTTCAGAAATCAAAAACAATATTTTCCTAACTATAGCATTAATGGGAGGTGTTAAATACACATTTGATGAATCCATATATTTCATCATCAATAATTCAATAAATCATAATTTTTTCGAATTAGCATGTAATAAAGTTGTTTCTATTTTGCAGAGAGAGGTAATACCTATCTCTTTTTTCGATTTAGCAATCAAAATTCGGAAAGTTAACAAAAAAGTAGATAATGAAATTCTAGCGACTGTAATTAAAACATTAACATATATAGAAAAAGTTATTGATATGAATAGTGAAAAATACCAAATTGAGTTTTATAAACTAAATTCTTTAAAGAATTATGCTGACAGAATATTATATGAAAAGC
>JAUVLI010000120.1 GCA_030600775.1 Fidelibacterota bacterium
CCTGTGAAAAACAATCCCAAAATTCCAATTGGTAACATTTTTGCGGCAATTAGTGGATATGTGTAAATTGGTTCAATATTTGGCAAGAGTGTTTTCGCATACAATCCAATTGTAAGCGTCAATATATCAAAGATCGCCCAAAATATTATACTGAGTAAAATTCCATTTCTCGCTACTTTTGGAGATTCTGCCGCTGAACATCTTTGATGAAAACCGGGGTCAACCAATGTCCATAATGCAATAAAAAACCAGCTTAATAAATATGTGATTGGCAATCCACCTGTCAAAGATAAATGCTCTTTTGGTAAAAGTTTAAATTGATTAACTATTGGATATTTTGCAACTAATATACCAAATAAAATAATGAATCCAATAAACATCAATAAAAATTGTAAAATATCCGTCTGGACTACACTTTTAAATCCTTTTTTATAAAGATAAAGTGAAGAAATTATGAATATAATAATTGCCCATAAAATACTACTACCTGGAAATATTAGCGAAAATATCACTCCGGCAATTAACAAATACGGAGCCGGCGAAATTAAAATAAATATTAAAAATGAAGACACTATTGACGGCAAATGTCCATACTTATTCTCAATCAATTCCGGAATTGTATAATTTTTATTCTTCTGTATTCTTTTAGCAAAAAATATTGCAAAAATAAACGCAAAAATATAATAAGGAAATGCAAATACTAACCAATTACTGATCCCATATCTATATGTAAATTCTCCAATACCTAAAATTCCACCATACCAAGTTGAGACAAGCGTCATTATAAAAATTGGAGTTGTTATTCGACGACCTGATAAAAAGTAATTTTCTGAACCACTATCCTTTGATTTCCTAATAAACCCTATTAAAAAAAGAGCAACTAAGTAAGCAATTATTATAAATATATCAATATTTGAAAGATCTATCTTCATAATGATATTATTTTATTGTGATTTAACGAAAGCTATCAAACCAGTTGTAAATGAAATTTCAATATTATTTGAAAGAAATTAATTACTTAATCCTTGACTTCCAATCTTAAATTCTTTTTCATTTATTAAATATTTCGCACCTTTTATAATTAAATTTTTTGCTTTTGGCAGAGCTAAAATTGAAAACAAATCGTTTTTTTCTCCATTGATCATATATTTATCAGGAGTTAAAATTCGAATTATTTCATTGTTAGAGTAAATAGTTAAATTGAGTTTTTGATAATATTTGTAAATAAGTGCAAAATTTATCAACAAATGATCTGTTCTTCCACCTGTAATTCCAACTATGGATATTTCAAAATAATTATTTTTTTTTAACCAAATCAAGGCCTTTTCAAAATCACTTTCGTTCTGATTAGTTTTCTTAATTATTCTAATATTTTTCGGAATGGAGCTTATTGAATCCAAATCACCCATAATAATATCAGGAACAATATTTAATTTAGCTATCTTATCGTAACTGCCGTCAGTAGCAATGATTAAGTCATTTGACTTAACAAGTTTTCTCAACAATGACTTATTCTTTATTTCGCCATTTAAAATTAATAATGCTTTCTTTTTCATTTGATTATTTTGCAAAAAGTGTTACACCTTTTGTGCTAATTATTGTTTTTCTAATTATCGTTTTCTTTTTTATTATTTCTCCGAAATTGTCAATTACTGGAAAAATTACTATTTTATTACTTGAAGTTCTTCCCATCATTTCCGATTGTGATTTTTTGCTAAAGCCCTCTACAATAATTTCAACTTCTTTTCCAACATATTCCTCATTTCTGAATAGAGTATGTTCTTTTTGTAATTCAATCATCTCTGAAAGTCGTTTTGATTTTTCCTCTTCATTTACATCATCTTTCATTTTATAAGCTCTACTATAAGGTCTCGGTGAATATTTAAACATAAACGAAGTATCAAATTTTACTTCTTTCATAACTCTTAAAGTTTCCTTAAAATCCTCTTTCGTTTCACCAGGAAATCCGACTATCATGTCAGTTGTAATTGACATATTCGGAACATATTCTCTGATTTTTTTAACTAACGATAAGTAATGCTTTTGCGTATAATTTCTATTCATCGCTTTTAAAACATTATCAGATCCTGACTGCAAAGGTAAATGTATATGATTAGCCAACTTTGGATAATGATCTCGATGTAATTTCAACAATTCTTCGGTAACATCTTGTGGATGTGGTGAAACATATCTTATTCGTTTGATCTTTTTATTTTTTACAATTTCATTTAGTAAATCTGTAAAATTTTTCCCTTTATAATTATATGAATTTACATTTTGTCCCAACAATGTAATTTCTATAAAACCTTTATTTGCAGAATTTTCAATTTCTTTTAAGACACCTTCTATCGATTTACTTCTTTCTCTTCCACGAGTAAACGGCACAATGCAATAGGTGCAAAATTTATCACAACCACGCATAATTGTAATCCAAGCATTCATTCCAGAATTCCGTGAAGGAAATAATTCCTCATATACCTCCGTCTTTGATAGATCGGTATATATTACATGCTTTTTATGTGTTTTTATTATTTCAGGTAATTTCCTATATGAATCAGGTCCAAGCACGAAATTAACAATACTATTTTTCTTAAAAATTTCACCTTTAAAATTTTGAGCCATACAACCTATTACACCAATCTTAGGATTTTTTCCTTTAGATAGAATTTTATTGATTTTTCCAAGTCGTGAGTAAATTTTCTGTTCAGGTTTTTCTCTGACGCTACAAGTATTTAGTAAAATCAAATCCGCTTCTTCTAATAAATCTGTTCGTGTTAATCCTTGGTTTTCCAAAATTCCGCAAACAATTTCACTATCAGCTTCATTCATCTGACAACCGTAAGTTTCAATGTAATATTTATTCATTTGACCTTTATTAATAATGCTCTAACACAAACTATATTACTCAGTTACTTCAATATTCATAAAGTTAATTTTTATTTAGATTTTAACGCTTGTTCCAAAATGTCATTCATTCTTTTTACCATTTTTGATTTATCTAAATCCATCCCAGCATTAAATAATGCATTATCGTAAATCTGTTCAGCGATTTGTATAATTAACTTTTCATCCTTTTTACTATCAACTAATTTTGATATTTTTTTGATCAATGTATGCTCAGGATTTATTTCCAATATTTTCTTACCAGTTGGAAAAACATCACCTTTTGCATCTTTCAAAATCTTCTGCATATTTGTTGTCATTTTATCATCTGGATTTACAATAATTGCAGGTGAGTTTACCAATCTGTCCGACAATACAACTTTTTCTAAATCTTTTTCAAATAATTTTTCCATCCATTTTGTTAATTTTTCAAAATTTTCAATTGACTTTTCACTCTCTTTTTTCTCGCTTTCTTTTTTCGGAACTTTAATATCTGACTTGTCTGCAGAAGATAATTCTTTCTTATCATAATTTGATAATGCAGACATTGTGAAATCATCAATTGCTTCATATAGATAAATTACTTCAATATCAGATGCGATAAATGTCTCCAAATACGGACTATTCTCAATTTCTTGACGATTTTTCCCACTCAGAAAATAAATTTCTTTCTGATCTTTTTTTGCTCTTTTCAAATATTCATCAAAAGAAGTCAATTCATTCTCTTTTGTCTTACTTGTTTCAAATCTCAATAACTTCGCAAGTTTTTCTCTATTTTCAAAATCACTATTTATACCCTCTTTGATAAAAGATGCAAATGCCTTCCAAAAATCAAGATACTTCTTCTCATCTTTTTGAGCATTATCGTTTAAAAATGAAATTACTCTTTTAGTTAAGAATTTTTTGATCTTTGAAATAATTAAATTATCTTGCAGGGTTTCTCGCGAAATATTTAAAGGTAGATCTTCAGAATCAACAACGCCCTTTACAAATCGTAAATAATCGGGTAATATTTCCTTTACTTTTGATTCAATTAGAATTTTATTACAATAAAGATTAATTCCCGGCTCCATTCTATTAAATCCAAATATTTCCATATTTTCTTTTGGAAAAAACAAAATTGTCTTCATTTGAATTGGTGCATCTGATGAAGTGTGTAAATGATAAAACGGTTCTGATGGTGAATTTGTTAAAAATTTATAAAATTCGTTATATTCCTTGTCCTTTACTTCATTTGGATTTTTTACCCAAATCGCTTGAACGGTGTTTATTCGTTTTTCATCAATAAAAATTGGTGAAGAGACGAAATTAGAATATTCTTTAATTATGTTTTTTACATTGTCTTCTTCTGCATATTTTTCATACTCTTTTTTTAGATCAACTACTATTCTTGTACCTCGTTTAATACCTTCCTCTTGTGAAATTGTGTAATTATTCATTCCATCTGAAGTCCAGATATATCCTTTAGAATTCTTTTTGTATGATCTTGAAATAACTCTTACTTTTTGCGAAACCATAAAAGCCGAATAAAATCCAAGTCCAAATTGTCCAATTAATTTAGCCGCATTTTCTTTGTTTTCAGCTAACTTTTCTAGAAATTCTTTTGAACCGGAATGAGCAACAGTTCCTAAATTCTCAATTAACTCATCTTTCGTCATTCCAATACCCGTATCTGAAATAGTAAAAGTTTTCGCCTTTTTATTCAATTCAATTTTAATATTCAAAGATAGATCCTTTTCAATTATATCTTTCTCAGTTAACGAAATATGCCTGAACTTTTCCAAAGCATCAGCAGCATTTGAAATCAATTCACGAATAAAGATATCTTTATTTGTATATATTGAATGTATTACTACATCTAATACTTTCTTTATTTCCGCTTGATATTGATATGATTCTACTTTATTTGTCATTTTTCCCTCCTTTATTTTGGTCATAAATTAAAGATTTTTTGTTAATATATCAAGTATCATTTTAAAATATTTTATACATTTTAGAATTGCGTATAATTTATTAGATTATGGGTTTTAGAGATTCAATAATAAAAAATTATATCCACAAAAATTCGTTCTATCTGCGTTTTATAATAAATATTCATGTCTTTCTCTTCTGTTTCTTAGCTGCAGGAAATAAAACATTATTCAAGATCAATCTATATCCCGGACTATTCTTATGTAAATCTAAATTTGTTGGTGGATCACCGACGAAATGTTTATAATCAGCAGGATCGTGCCCACCATAATAAGTGAATGTTCCCTTTCCAAAATTTCCATGAATATATTTTACCATATCTGTATTTTTCACTTCACCCATTATCAATACATGTTTCTTTATAACCTTTCTATTAAATCCGGTAGTTTGTCCCATAAATCCTTTTATAATTGAACGATGATTTTGTGTTAGCATTGTTGGAACCGGATCAAATTTGGCAGAAAATTCAAAAAGTGAAAAATAATCCTTACTTGGATTTACAAGAAATGGTTTATCGCTTGGTGGAATATCTATATTCGAAAATTCATAAACCATTGGATTAGTAATTAATTTAAAATTCTCAAAAGCAAATGTCTGACTATAATCCAATTTATTTTGAATATTATTGTCAATTCCATCACCATCAAAAACCGAAGCTACAATATCCACATTTTGGGATGCAAGAGCAATTTCATAAGAGTCGGTTGCGGCGCACATGGCGAATAAAAACCCACCTTGTGCTACATATTTTTTAATATGAAAAGCAATAGACCG
>JAUVLI010000145.1 GCA_030600775.1 Fidelibacterota bacterium
ACTACATTGATGGGGAAGTAATGATTGAAATGGCTGAGAATTCGGATGCTTTTAAGAGTAACATATATTACTTTTCAAAAATATCTACAAGCAAAGAGATGGTTTTAAGTTGGATTCAAAATAACGAGATAAAAATTATTAAATAATGCCTTTTGCTAATAACGTAATGCGGGTTTCAGTACTAAAATTAGAGATTATTTAAGTAAATGAAATTAGGTGAATACGCCGGACAGAGAGGACAAACAAAGCGAAGGGCACCTTGTAATGAGATGGATAGCGGTTGCAACATTACCGCAGGCAAAAGCTGCACTGATCTTTGTCTGGCGCTTAATGGCGAGAAACTTTACAGAACCAATGAATTGGGGAAAGCAAATGAACGAGGATGAAAATTCATCGTGTGCGCCTCGACACAATAAGTGTGTTGACTGCAAAGAACTATCGCTATCACGTACGGTTCTTAGGGAGTATAAGCTACCCTGTATCGTATTAATTATGAAGAAAACCGGATATATAATACTATTTTTATTATTGTTCATTCAAGCCTGTGGACAAGAAAATAACCAACGACAAACAGTTAAACAAGACACCTTAGCTGAGTACGCTCTTGAGACAACCGATACAACAAAGAAATATAGTGGAATAATAAATCCTGATGGACAAACTTTGGAGACTCGCATATTGCCTCCAGAAAGATTTAAGCGGATAATTACAAGCAAAAAATCTTTTGTTGAATATTTAAGACAATTACCTCTAAAACCTCATGGATCTGAAGTCTTGTTATATGATGGAAGTATTAAGTCAAATGATGATATTTATGTTGCTGTAGTGGACCTGGATATTGGGAAAAGAGATCTGCATCAATGTGCAGATGCTGTTATGAGACTTCGGGCAGAATATTTGTGGCGCCAAAAACAATATGATCAAATTCATTTCAATTTCACAAATGGGTTTCGGGTTGACTATTCAGAATGGATGAAAGGAAAAAGAATCGTTGTTAAAGGAAATAAAACTTATTGGACTCAAAGTGTATCTCCTTCAAATAATTACAAAGATTTTTGGAAGTATATGGAGGTCGTTTTTAGTTATGCCGGAACATTATCTCTTTCTAAAGAACTAAAACCTGTGAGTATTGATGACTTAAAAACCGGAGATATTTTTATTCAAGGAGGTTCGCCTGGTCATGCAATTATGGTGATTGACATTGCTATAGACCCTCTGAATAACGAAAAAATCTTTCTTTTGGCTCAAAGTTATATGCCGGCACAGGAGATACAAATTCTTAAAAATCCCAATAATGATAAAATAAGTCCGTGGTATTCGGTTGGCTTTGGAGAAGTATTAGAAACACCGGAATGGATATTTAATAGAACAGACGTTAAAAGATTTGAAGAATAATAAACGCATCTTAACAAAAAAGTGAAAATCATTAAACCACTTTTTACTTCAGGCGTTATTGGTAAAATTAAAAAGTAATGAAACTTCCATGTATTATTAATGCACAAACAAAAATGATTAAATAACGATCGCGTAACAGTACCCGGATTTTTTTACATGGAAGTTCACGAGCGGGTTCGCGCCACGGAGTTTCGCGGGAGCGAGTAACAAGTACCACTGAACTTGTAAAAAGGTAGAAAATATAAGTAACCTTGTCACTAACATAAAAGATTTAAACGTATGAAAGAAATTTTATGTAATATCAATTGGGAACTAATTATTGCAAGTATTGCAATAGGAATGAGTGTAATGACAATAATTTTCCAAAGGAAACATAATAAGTTGTCATTTAAACCAATCCCTCTATATTTGAAAGATAAATAAAAAAATGACAACATAAAAAAATATTGGAACAGGTTAAAGACCGGTTAAGATTACGTCATTACATACTTTCAAACCGGATATATCGGAGACAATGAAGATTAAAATTATTACAATATCATTTTTATCCATATTGTTAGTTGGTTCAATTAAAACTCAAAAGATAAACTGGCAAGAATTAGACAGTGGATTATTTTATGCAGAATTTGATTCACCTTTAAAATCAAAATATGGTGATTCGAAAATTACAATCTTAAAAATAAATCCTTCCATTTATAATTTTAAACTAATAAGCGCCAAGGAAACCGGGGAACCGAATAAAACTGCCGAAGAATGGGCAGATTCAAGGAAACTAATTGCTGTAATCAATGCCGGAATGTATCAGATAGATTACAAAACCAATGTTGGATACATGAAAAATTACGATTTCATTAATAATAGAAACCATAATAATTACAATACAATTCTTGCATTCAACAAGAAAGATACTTCCGTTCCTGAAATTCAAATCATAGACCTGAAATGTCAGGATTGGGAAGAACTAAAAGATAAATACAATTCCTATTCTCAGGGAATAAGAATGATTGACTGTAATCAGAGGAATAGATGGGTTCAGCAGGATAAAAGATGGAGTACTGTTGCAATTGGAATAGATAAACGTGGAAATGCTTTATTCCTCTTTACCCGATCACCTTATTCCGTACATGATTTTATCAATATTTTACTTGAACTGCCGATAGATATTTATAATGCCATGTATCTGGAGGGCGGACCTGAGGTTTCTTTTTACCTAAATTACGGCGGAATTGAGATGAGAAAATTTGGCAGTTTTGAATCCGGATTTAATGAAAATGATAGTAACGAAACTTTTTGGAAAATTCCTAATATTATTGGAATAAGCAAAAAATAAAACTAATTAACTCAAAAAGTTATGAATGAATTATTAAACCACTCATCATTTTTGTGTCCTGCTTTTGTTTTGACATTGTCATTTTCTGGTTCCCTTTGTCAAATTCTTTGCAAAATAGAAAATTATTAATAAATTTATACTATAATTTAAAAGGGCTGTTTTTTTATGTTAAATACATGACATATACTGTGTTAATATAATAATGTTCTTTTTTTGTAACTAAACCATACTGATCCATATATCGAACTCAGGTGATTAATGAAAATGTTAATGAAACTGAAAATCCAGCGATAATAGTGATAGAAAAATTAAGGAATTAATTATTGAAATTAAAGGATCACAAAACAAGTGAAAAACATAATTTCATAATGAAAACTAAATACATCATATTATTAATACTTTTAATTTCTATAACTTCTTTTATGTTGGGGCTTATATATCCTATTTTAGCTACAAAAAAGCAAGTTTTTGGTCTTGTTCTAAAACATCAAGAACTCAGATTATTTGATTCTGTTAAAATGTTTTATGAAAGCAATGACTATTTATTGGCAATCATCATTTTCTTATTTACAATTGTTTTACCAATAATGAAATTCTTTGAATTACTTAACAGAACTTTTACTATTCTCAATGTTTCAAAAAAAATTAATTACTTTTTGCATTTGATAGACAAATGGAGTATGTTAGATGTATTTCTTGTTGCATTACTTTTATTAAATTTTAAATTGGACTCAAATTTTATTGTTATGAAATTGAAAATAGGCACATCTTTCATTGCTATTTCAATTATTTTAAGAATGTTTGCAACTATATTAATAAACTATAAAAAGGATGTTGTATGAAAAAAAACTATTTCTTTATTTTATTGATATTTTCAACTTTTATGAGTTTTGGGCAAACTGCATCAAATCATCGTTATATTGTATTTGATATTACCGGGTCAATGGTTGGTGAAGGCCCCACCTCAATTGGCGACATTTGGGATGAATCGGTTAGTTTATTAAAGAAACAATTAAAA
>JAUVLI010000085.1 GCA_030600775.1 Fidelibacterota bacterium
TTTTCATTCTTGGACCTTGCGTTATTGAGAGTGAAAAACATACGCTGTTTATGGCAGAAGAGATAACAAGAATTGCTATCGATTTACAAATTCCGTTCATTTTCAAAGCATCTTTTGATAAAGCAAATCGTAGTTCTATCCATTCATTCCGTGGCGTAGAAATAAAAAAAGGAATGAAAATATTACAAAAGGTAAGGGAAAAATTTAAAGTTCCAATTCTTACAGATATCCATGAACCAGATCAAGCAAAAGTTGTTGCTGAAGTTGTAGATGTGATTCAAATACCGGCATTTCTATCGCGTCAAACCAATTTGATAAAAGCTGCCTCTGAAACAGGAAAAATCATCAATGTCAAAAAGGGACAATTCCTTGCTCCGTGGGATATGAAAAATGTAGTGGAGAAATGTCGTGAATCCGGAGCAGAAAACATAATGCTTACAGAAAGAGGAGCGACTTTTGGATATAATAATTTAGTTTCCGATATGCGATCTATTCCAATAATGCAGAAATTTAATGTGCCAGTAATTTTTGATGCAACGCATTCTTTACAATTACCGGCTGGCAATGGAAAGGAAACCGGTGGTATGCGAGAATATGTTCCACATTTAGCAAAAGCCGCAATTGCAGCCGGTGCTGATGGGATTTTTATGGAAGTTCATCATGATCCAAATAATGCATTGAGCGATGCTGCAACCCAATGGCCTTTAGATAAATTATATGATTTATTATCTGAATTAAAACTTATTGCCTCTGTTATTAGATAAAAAATGATATTACCACAGATTATTGACTACAACACGAATATTTAATTACAAATTATAAATTGATTTATTAATAATGTATTTTAACATTTCACTTCTCACACTCTCTGCATTGCAATACTACTATCTTTACCGTTTGAATTTGTTGCAACAAAAAATAAAACATCTAAATATTATCTTTTGATAGTCGGGATGAAAAGATTTGAACTTTCGACCCCTTCGTCCCGAACGAAGTGCGCTGCCGGACTGCGCTACATCCCGATAGTCAAAATATAATTAATTTTATTGTATTATCATAATCTTAATAATATAAAATTTTAAAAGGGGACAGAATATAATATTCAATATTTATTTTGTAAAAATATAAAATAATTTGTAAACTATATGATGTTAAAAAAATTAAATTAAGGAGAAAAAATGAGAACCAAATTATTTGTTGCATTGATCGCATTGACATTAGTGTTGGGATTGACTTCGTGTCAGAGCAAAAAAGAAGAATCGGTATCAAAAGAAGTACCAACTCGTAGCGATATTGAAATACAATATAAATGGAATTTGCAGGATATTTATAGCTCTGCTGATGAATGGGAAAGTGATTTTGAATATGTTAAATCACATATTTCAGACATAGAACAATTTAAGGGAACATTAGGAAAATCAGGAAAGAATATTGTAAGTTGTTTCAAGGCACAAGAAAAAATTGAGAGAAAATTGGATCAGTTGCAAATTTTCGCTTATTTACAAAAAGATGAAGATACAAGAATATCAGAGAATTTAGCCTTAACAGATAGGATCAGCTCTTTATATTCTCAATATGCACAAAAGGCATCTTTTGTAGCACCGGAATTACGAAACATTCCGGAAGCAAAATTAAACAAATTCATAAGTTCTACAAAAGAATTGAATATTTACGAACATTATTTTGATAATTTTTTAAGGCAGAAACAATATATTTTATCAACTCGTGAAGAAGAATTATTAGCAATGGCCGGAAATGTTTTCAGAAATTTTTCACGTATTCGAGAAGCACTTACAACAGCAGATATTCAATTCCCAATGGTAAAAGATGACGAAGGAAACGAAATAGAGTTGTCATATTCCAGATACAGAAAATTACTTTTGTCAAAAGATCCTAAAATTCGTAAAGGTGCATTTGAGGGAATGTATTCCACTTATGAAAAATTTAACAACACAAGTGCGGCAACTTACGATGGATCAGTGAAAAAAGATGTGTTTTATTCAAAAGCAAGAGGATATAACAGCTCATTAGAAATGTCGCTTGTCAATGATAATATTCCAGTAGAAGTTTATGACAATCTTATTGAAACGACTCATAAATATTTGAAACCATTGCAGCATTATATGGAATTAAGAAAGAAAGTTTTAGGTATTGATTCATTACACCTTTATGATACAAGTGTTCCAATTGTTGAAGATTCTGACAAAAAATATCCATTTGATGAAGCGCGAGAATTGGTATTAAGTGCCTTAAAACCATTAGGGAAGGAATATGTAAAAGATGCAAAGAAGGCATTGAATTCTCGTTGGATTGATGTTTATGAAACAAAGGGAAAACGGTCAGGCGCATACTCTTGGGGAGCTTATGATACTCATCCATATATGTTATTAAATTACAACGACACGCGAGATAATATATTCACATTAGCACATGAATTGGGACACTCAATGCATACCTTTTATACAAACAAGACCCAACCATATGTTTATGCTAACTACTCTATGTTCGTTGCAGAAGTTGCTTCGACATTCAATGAAAATTTGCTGATGCATTATCTCTTAGATAACACGGAAGATGAACAAGAACGATTGGTTCTTTTAGATAAATGGGCAGATAATATTCAAGGAACACTTTACACACAGGTTCTTTTCGCAGAATTTGAAAAGAAATCTCATGAAATGGTAGAACAGGGGATTCCTTTGACAGCAAAATCTTTGAATAATGCATACATGAATATTTTAGATGAATTCTACGGTGATGTGTTGACTCTTGATGAAAAATATAAAGTAACTTGGAGTAGAATTCCTCATTTCTATCGTGCTTTTTATGTTTATGTATATGCTACAAGTATTTCCGCTTCTACTGCTTTAAGTCAAAAGGTATTAGCCGATGAACCGAATGTTCTTGAAAATTATTTAAATATGTTACATAGTGGAAGTTCAGATTATCCGATTGAACTATTAAAAGATGCCGGTGTTGACATGTCTAAACCGGATGCAATTGAAAACACTTTAAAATTATTTGATAAAATCGTAACAGAAATGGATGAAATAATTTCAAAGAAGCAATAAAAAACGAAATATCTCGCACAAAGATACAAAGAAAATTTGGGTTCAAAATTATAGAATGTTTTTATTTAATTAGGGATATTTGTTTATGAAAAAAAGAAAAGAAATACTGTTTTCAATTCGTAATTTTACACAATCTTACGGTGGGGAAACAGTATTAAATATTTCAAAGTTGGATATTTATAAAGATGAATTTGTTGTTTTCCTCGGCAAGTCGGGTTGTGGAAAAACAACATTGTTGGAAACATTGAGTTTAATGAGAAGATCACATCAAGATGAATTTGAACGGTCACAAATTGTATTTTATCCCGATGAAAAAAATGATCAATCATACGAATATAACAACTTGTGGAAAGACGAAGAATCGTTATCACATATTCGTAGTGATTATTTTAGTTTTATGTTTCAAGAGTCGGTATTTTTTGATGAATTAAATGCCGGGAAAAATCTCATTTTACCAAAAATCATTCAACAAGATAAGCGATTATCTTCTTATGAAGAAAATAAATATAAAGAAAACATTTATGAAAGCATCGAGAACCAAGTAGAATTGTTGAATATGCCGAATTCCAAATTGAAGGAAAAAACGAACATTCAATCAGGTGGGCAAAATCAGCGATTCGCCTTTATTAGGGCATCTTTACCGGAATTTTTAGTAATGTTCGCAGATGAACCAACGGGGAATTTAGATGAGTTAAATGCTAATCAAATTTTTCAATGGATGGTAGAATCGGTTCAAAATTCAGAACGAAAAAGTTCTGCGTTGGTTGTTACACATCAGAAAGATTTAGCGATAAAATATGCAGACAGAATTATTTGCATAAGTGAAAATGGTGTTGTAGATAAAGAAAATATTTTCACTTCTAATGTAATTGATGGAAAGAAAGTTTGGGAAAAAGAAGTAAACGATTTTCAACAATGGGAACTTGATAATGGCGGTAACAACACCGATTTTTACAATATTTTGGAAGACAAAATAACACAGCAATTAGAATCACCCGAAATCTCAAAAGAAGTAAAACAAACGGAAAAAAACGAATCTATTGTAACAGAAAAAAAGAAAAATTATCAGCCGACTTTTATCAACTTTATGCAAAAACATAAGAGCAAGGATTTTAAAATTCGGTTTAACAATTTGTATTTTCTTGTACTTTTAATTTTCTTAACAATTGGATTATTGGCGATTGGTGTCTCTAAACATAGTTTAAATCAATTAGAAAAAAAGATGAAAGATCCTTATATTAATTGGTTAAATTTAACTCCATTACGGCAACTGAGTTATGAGATCTATGCAATTGAAGATCAGTTGTCATCTCCGGAAGTAATGGATAAATTTAACATACAAGAGAGTTTTGCCCTAACTCGTTTCGGATTGAATTTTCTAAACAAAAGGGATTTAAACAAAGAGGATTTATCTTTCGGTGAAATTGTAAGTGTTGACAAAAATGTGAAAGGCAATTCCATTTTGGATAAAATTTCAGAGCATTTGGAAGGAAAAATGTTTGAAAGAAATAACGAAATGGGATTGATAGTAACTCACGATCTGCTTAAACGAAACGACTATGAAATGGATGCTGATTTTATATTTATTCGAGAAGGTGACAGGAAAATTCCAATACAGATTTATGGTGTGGCAGATGCGTTACCACATAAAAATACTTTTATTTGTACACAAGGATTTCATTGGGCAATAATGAAAAGAGAATTAATTTACGAACATAAAAAAGAAATATTTCTAAAGGCAAATAAAAGTGAAGCGAAATTATTCGAGAAGAATATGATTGCAAGCATTGAAAATAATGGATTTAAACCCTACTCTATTCGGTTAGCGCCTTTTCAAAAAGATACTACCAAACAACAAGATAAATATGTTTTAAAGATCGGATATGTTAAAGACATGCCGGAATGGGAAAAATTCGTCAACTCGTCTTTTGATTCATTGATCTCTGCGGTGAGCACAAACACTAATGATTTGGAAGCATTTAGATATTATCCATTAAAGGAAAGAGATACGGAAAAAATTGAAAATTCATTCAAAAGAACTTTTTACAATGGCATTTCTACACAATTAACTAATTTGGATAAGATCGTTGCATTTAGAAAATATCTATTAAAAACATTCGGCTATGAATTGAGTTTAGAATCAATTGAAAATTTGGAAAATTACAACTCTGTAGCGGCGTTAACAAACTTATTAGGAATTAGTATTATCATTATAATTTTATTTTTCTTAGCAATATATGTTGTATATATTTTATATGTACATTTACATAAAATTAGGAAGTTGCTGGGATTATTATTAGCTTTTGGAGCGTCAAAGAAATCTATTAAAACGATTTATCAAAAAATAATTTTTGATTTTATTATTAAAACATTGCTATTGGCGTTTTTGATTTCATTTGTTCTTCTTCAAATAATTTTTAATAACAATTTTGAATTTGATTCGTTTCTTGGATATTTCAATTTGATGCAATTGATATTAATAATTGGTGTGATTGGCGTAAGTATTGTTTCAGCGAAATACATTCTTTCGCGTTTTTTGAAACATCAACCCGGAGATTTGATTTATGATAGATTGGACGAATAGAATAATGATTAATTCAGTTTTTTATTGTGGGGAATATTTTCTAAAGGAAAAATTGTGAAAAAATTAGTATTTTTATTTTTTATTTTAATATTGTTTAACGTCTCTGCAATTGCTGAGAAATATGTCGGAACTATTGTTTCTGCCAAAAATGAGAAATTTAAAACAATCGGAAGTATAACAGAGAAAGACGGATATTTTTTTAAAAATGCGAAATTTTTTAATAGTAATGCAAAATATATCATTGAAGAAAAAGCAAAATTTAAAACAAATCCATTTAAAATATTTGAGATTTCAATTATTGATAAAAGAAACGGTAGGAAAGAAATTGTTTTGCAACAAGGCAAGAAATATATTCTCAAATATCAAAAAGAAAAGGGTAGTAAAACAAAAACTAAGATAATTGACGATGATGTAGTTATTATGCACGGATCTGTTTTGATGATGTACATTATAAATAATTTGGATAAAATTGTATCAATGACCAATCCACTTAAATTAAAAATGATTGTGCCACTTCGTCAGACATTTTATAATTTTGAATTGACTACAGAAAAATCAGGAATAGTATATGATCAAGATTGCTTCGTATTCAAATTAGAAGCATCAAGTTGGATAGTAAAGGCTTTAACAAAACCAAGCTGTTTTTATGTAACAAAAAGCTTACCGCATAAAATTATTAAATATTCCGGATCAACTCTGATTACAGATGAAAATGAAGATCAAGTCAATGGAGAAATGAAAATTGAATATGAATAAGATATATTAACAATTATATTTTTATTTATCATAATATTTTTCATATACATTGTTATGTACTTTAATTCTCATTTTGTCAGAACTAATAATGAAAATCCACCTAATAATTTTGCAGCAATATCTTTATTTGCCTTATACATTAATTTTCTTGGCAAAACAGCAATTTTTGATTTCAATGTCTTTCTTGGTAAATCCAAAGAACCTGCAGTATAAAAGAAATCTACAATATCATAGCCGGAGTCAACTAATGTTGCTATTGCTGTTTCTTTCATAAAATAATGTAAATGACCGGAAGATTTTCTTGCCAACATTGGTTTGTTCCTTAATATTGCCTGAACCGAAATATCCAGTGGAATATGAAAGATTGTATTTTTTGCTTTGTTTTTACACGATTTCAAAAAGCTTAAATAATCATCAATGTGTTCAAAAACATCTATCATAAGCAATAAATCAAATTTAGAATTTGTGTCCAAAATATTTTCCCGCTTAAATTCTAATCTCTTTTTTTCTCTTTGTTTAGCAAGTCTAATAGCGTCATTCGAAATGTCATATCCTGTAAAAATTACATCATTAGACATTGATTGATATAGTTGATTTAATATTTCCCCAGCACCACAACCTACCTCAGCAATAGATTTGGGGTTTATTGAATTTTGTTTCAATATTTTAATAATTTGTTTTGCTTTCCAAGGCGAATCCTCAATATGCCAAGTAGGATGGTTTCTTAAATATTCGCTATTTTCTTCCGTGTAAATTTTTTCTGTCATAATATTATTTTTTATTTATTGCACACAACGGCAGGGATATACGAAGTTTTTCTGGAACGAAGTGGAAGAAAAATTTGGGTGGAGCCCGAGCAATTTTCCTTTTATCCATTGTTAAGTGAGGTGAGGGCAAAGCCCCGAAAGTGCAACGTCCCGACGAACAGCAAAGCTGTGAGGAGAGTGCCTAAGTCTACTTTATTTATTTAACCAATCATACCAACTAGCTGTTTTGAAATCGTCAGGTCTGTCAAATCCTTTTACATAAGGTTTAATATCTAAAACCTTTGATTCATTAATTGCATCTAGTCCTTCTACATCTAAAATATTGCCTTCAATTTTTATCAATTTTACTAATCTAAGTGCAATATGATTTGGTCGGTATTGGCTTCTTGAAGCAAAAACCCCCACTTTTGGTAAACTTGTCTCAGTTGGTGGTCCGGGATGAGTCATTAACTCAATCTTATTTGCTTGGTCTAAATAGTAGATGACAAAAATATGAGAAAAGTCTTTTAATCCATTAAGACCCTTTTCAAAATTCTCATTAAGAACAATTTTAGATTTTGTCATAGTATTCAAACCTTTTTCGCAAGCAAAGATTAGATCTTTAGGATTTTCAAATTCAGATGCAATTACACCTATAGGTTCAAAACAGATTTTAGTCATAATAGTAACGAAAACTATCTACTAAATAAAGTTTTCTCTTAAGAGTAGACTTGGGCATTTCGCCTAACTTATGTGTATATTTTTCTTTTATCATTTCTTAATCTCCTTTTTAAAAAAATCATCAACAGGAATTCTTGTATATACTCTAAAGTTCTTATTTGCTCTGTTATCATAACTTTTTTCTTGATCTCTAATATTGCTTTAAATATAAACACTTTAAAACCAAACACCAAATATTTTATTGAATTATTTTGTAATAAATTAAATTTTATTTTGTTTCAATATTTTAATAATTTGTTTTGCTTTCCAAGGCGAATCCTCAATATGCCAAGTAGGATGGTTTTTTAAATATTCGCTAT
>JAUVLI010000053.1 GCA_030600775.1 Fidelibacterota bacterium
ATTCAACAATACATCTTGATGGTAGTTCTACTCCTGTAATTGACGAAATATTCTTGGATACTTATAATATGCAATTCAGTGATGCAACAATTGGTTTTCCTCAAATCATTCACTACACTAGTTCTGTACAATTGGATACTTCAATTATTCAAACATTATTTTTAGATAATGATATTTCTGTTAATTTTACGATGAATAATTTAGATTTTTCATCTGTTGAAGGAATAATTGATTCTATGGAAATAGATATTGACCCTATTAGCACATCCATAGATGATATTCCGGAAGAAATGGAAGGTATAAATTTTTCTAATATAAAAATGGTAATAAATCTCCAATCAGGTATTAATATTCCAATATGGTTAAACCTAAAACTTGCAGCATTCAATGAAGAAAATAATGATTCTGCAATTATTAACATTTCTCAAAATATTACTGCAAATCCAATAATTGATATACCTAATCCGGAAAATTTAATAAATATTTTCCCTGATAGTATAACTGTTTCCGGATCTGCCTTAATTAATGGAGCAGGATCTATTGATATCAATCAAAAAATCACTGGTAATTTAAAATATGAATTGCCTTTAGAATTTACTATCGGTGATTCTGTAATGGTAAATATTGATAATGCTGAAATTGATTCGGTTAAAGATATACCTGAAGGATTATCTGCTTTATTGACAGCAAAAATCGATAACAAATTTGATTTCGGTGCAGAAGCACAAATTTATTTTGCAAAAGATACTTTAGATTTCGTTAATTTCTTTAATGACACAAATAAAGTTCATCATTTGGCAACATTTAATATTGCACCATTAGATACATCTACAAATGTACTCTCATTATCTAAAAGTAATGCCGAACTTTTTAAAGAAGGTGGCTATATGAAATACGATATATTATTGAAAGGAAGAACAGACGGGCAGCCATCCACATTTCTCTCTACCGATTCATTAATACTAATGTTACATGGTACTGCTACCGCGTTAATTGACATTGATTCTTTATCACAAGGAGGTGAATAATATGAATACTTTATTAAAAAGCATTAAATTTCAATTGATAGGTTTATTATTATTTTCCTTGATACTCAACTTGACAGCTCAAGAAAATGATATTGAAAATGTAAGAGAAAGGGCTGATACCTCTTATAGCGAATTGGATTCTACAATGAAAGCCTTTGCACTCCAAGACACTGCAATGACAATTGATGAAAAGTATCCTGAGGTTATTGAATATCAAAAAGCATCTTATGATTCTCTATCTGCATCTACCAATCAAGATTCTATTAATAACTTCGGTCCTCTTGATTCATCTATAACAAACGCAATTTCAGACACAATGCAAACAGATACAACTCAAAATGTTCCTATACCAGAAGAAATAAAATTTGATAAAGCAATAGATGAAACACCTCAAAATCAAAATTTAACAAAACGAGAAAAAAAATATATCGCAAAATTAAAAAATAAGAAAAAACATCGTCAAAGATTAATTACATTAGATAAATCGGATATTATTTTTAGTCGTAGGACAAGAACTCCATTATCAAATATAAAGAATCCGGCTAATATTGGAATTAAAACAGAAGCATTGACAAGTTTATCTTTAGTTGCTATACCAATTCCAAATATTTCTTTTAATGTGTGGAATTCATCATTTTCTGTAAATACATTTAATACTTATTTTAATGATGGCCGTCTTCTAACAGAGGATGAATTGGATGATTTTGTTTCACTATTTGAAGCCGATGGATTTGGTTTAAAAACTAATGTTGAATTACCAACGATTTTTTCTGTAAAACTTCCGCTTGTTTTCAGTTCAATGTTTATTAATTTTGGTAGTTATATCAATGTAAATGGCGTTTTACCCGGGGAAATATTGGCTATTCCTTTTCAAGGTAATAGAACACCCGGATTAAGTTTTGATAATCCACTAACAGATGCAAAAAGTGATTTTGAAACAACTGCATATGGTAAAATTACATTTGGTTTAGGTTCATTTTATACATTACCAAATATAAAAAATATTGAACTTGGTAATCTGCGATTTGGAGTTAATGTTAATCTATATTCAGGAATATATGCAAGCGTTCAAGGGCGTAATATTTCAATAAATATTGATGAAGAAACAGGTGATAGTTTTAGTATGGACTTGATCTTGACTGCTCCATTAGACAATTTTAAGATAATAGAAGGTGATACATTAAGTGAATTGGATGTTGAAGAACCAAGTGAAATTTCAAATGTACCTACAATATCTGCAGGATTTGACTTTGGTGTTGGAATGCGAGTTCGTTTAAATAAATATATTCCTATTGAAATGCCTAAATTTTTGAAAAATGATTTGGATATTCAACTTTCTTTTCAAGATATCGGAGCGAAACTAAAAATCGGAAATATGATCAAAAAAGAGCTATCTGTTTCTGGAACATATCTTGAACCATTAAATGTAGATATAGATTCAATGATGGTATTTAGCGAAACAACAATTGATTCTGATTATGTTCATGAGGAAAATATCACAAGTAAAATGAATATGACATTTACTTATCAACCAATTGATCAGATATTAATTCAAACCGGATTTACATCTTTCCTAAATAAAGGAATTGGTTATGAAGACAGATCAAGATTGTTTATTTCTTTTGATGTTTTCCCTGTAAAATGGTTTTTCCTAAATTATAAAATTGAAAGAATAGAAAGTAACAAACATTTTCAAACTGGTTTTGGATTTTTAACTCAAAATTGGGATGCTTCTTTTTACATTCATTCTGTGAATGCAATGGGATTCGTTGGATATAATTTTGCAGAAGAATATTTTACTGCCAGTGAAAATATTAAAGGATTGGGGATTTCCTTTAATTCAAATTGGTATTTTTAAACTAACAATAAAAGTTAATTATAATAAAAAACCGACAGTAATTTACTGCCGGTTTTTTATTATTTAACTTTACACAATTTTATTTTTTTGTATAAAAAGTACTCAGCATTAATTCCATTTGCCGTAAATATACATTTTTATCCTGACCTGGTGCCCATATAGTTATATCTAAAAAATATATTCTATCTGTAACACCATCATAGAAATAGAAACTTGAGAATGGACCGCCCATTGTCTTTTCAGGATGTCCCCAAATACCTCTAATATCATTAACTGACCTACCATTCCATTCTACCAATCTTGATGTAACAAATTCTTTCTCAATATAAGTTCCACCCATTATATTTTTGCCTAGCCAATATCTCATTTTCCATGCCCAATTAATATCCAATATTTTATTAAATCCCCTATTTTCCCAATATATTGTTATCCATCTATTTGGACTAGAACGACCTAATTGAATAATATGAGCACTTTTATTTTCTTCAAGTATTTCAAAATCATTTGGTATTCTAAAACTAAAACCATATTTTTTAAATAATTGCTCAGATAGATCTTTCTGTTCGGCCTTATAATATATCTGATCAAACTGTCTATTAATAAAGCCCTTTTTTAGGCAATCAAATATATCGGTTCCTTTAGTATCTAAATAAGATTTTAATTCCTTTTCATTATTTGCCGCTAATACAATAAAATTTTGTCTATGTGCAATTTTATCATATTCATTAAAAAGATTTCTACTGCCTGATTCTATCATTTTAATTCCTCTTTCTGGAATAGCAGTTTTAACAAAATTTGATACCGAATCATCATTATCCAAAGTAGTAATAAACATAATATTTTTAGCATATTTAAAATCTTCAAATTTCTCTAATGGAATATGAATGAAATAAAACAATTTCTCTCTTTGAGGAGTTCTTATCGTCTTTTCTACTTTAGAGGCAATTAAATCCTCTATATCCTTCCATAGGCTGTCTTCGACAACTGTAACTATGGCGCTTTCACTACCTTTAGTAAATCTTTTATATTCTCGGTTTTCACACCCCCAAAATAAACTAATTACAATTAAAATAAAAATAAATCGTTTCATTTTTTCTCCAACCATTAATTATTTTTCTTATTTATAAATATTTTACACATTGTCATTCATTTTGTTAGTAATAACTTTCATATTCTTTTCAGTATCAGATAATATATTTTTACAATATTTACTAATTTCAACACCCTCTTCATAATAAGTGATAATTTCTTCTAACGGAACATCATCCGATTCCAACAATTGAATTATCTCTTCCAACCGTTGAATTGATTTCTCAAATGATTTGTTTTTTTTGGTCATATTTAATCCTAATTTAATTTGTTCACTCAATTTCGAAACTTCCTAATTAGATTTTAGCTCATTAACGATACTATTAATTGTTCCATCACTAATTTTTACATTTATTTCATCATTTTTCTTAACTGTTTTGATAGATTTTATTACTTTTTCATCTATATTATACACAATTGAATATCCTTTGTTCAGAATATTTTCAGGATTGTATGCATTTAATTGTTTGATTCCATAATTTAATTTAGTAGTTATATTTCCAACTTTATCAAATACATGTACTTGCAATTTTTCAGTTAAATTACCCAAATATTCCGTCCATTTAACAATAATATCTTTAGGTCTTTTAAAACCATAACTATTTATTAATTGGTTAAAACGTAATTTGTCATAAGATAATCTTCTATCAACTTTTTGAAATAATTGGCTTTCAAATTGATTGATCCTTATATCTAAATCTTGCCAATAACGCACTGAATATTCGGCTGCATTTGTTGGCGTAGTACATCTATGATCAGAAACAAAATCAATTATTGTATTATCGGTTTCATGCCCAACTCCGGAAATAATTGGAATATTAGCATTGTAAACCGCTCTTGCTAAATTTTCTTTATTAAATTCCCATAGATCTTCAATTGAGCCACCACCACGAGAAATGATAATTAATTCTAAATCAGAATATTTTTCTAATTTCTTTATAGCTTTTATTATCGATTCTGCTCCTTTTTTCCCTTGTACTTTTGCCGGATGTAAAATAATATTAATATGAGGTGCATATTGTTTAAATATTTTTAAGATATCTTGTAAAGCACTTCCGGAACTACTGGTAATCACGCCAATATTTAAAGGATATTTAGGTATCTCTTTTTTATTCGCATAGTCAAACAAACCCTCATTTTTTAATTTGTTCTTTAAATCCTCATATTTCTTATATAATTCACCAACTCCTTTTTCATTTATGGTGTTAACAATAAAACTATATCTACCTTGTGGAGAATATACATTTAACCGACCAAATAAGACAACGTTCATACCAACTTTAGGAGTTGTTGCCAATTTTTTAGCAGTAAAACGCCAAACAATACAATTCAATATTGATTTATTATCTTTTATTGTGAAATATTGATGACCGCTTCCGTGCTGTTTAAACTCGGAAATTTCACCTTCAACATACATCGAAGGAATTTCATTTTCCAATTTATTTTTAATTAGTGATGTTGCTTCACTAACCGAAAATATCTTATTCATTTTTTTATACTATAATATAATTAAATATCAGATATAGTATTAATATTTGAGAATATTAATAAAATTACATATTAAAAGATTTAAATTACTTCTTTTTCTTATGACGATTTTTTCTTAACCGTTTTTTTCTCTTATGATTTTTAATCTTCCCTCTTTTCCTTTTTTTGCCACCTGACAAATTAATTCCTCCTTTAACTTTTATTTAAATTATTATTTACTTTTTCTTTTAATGTTTTTGATGGTCTAAAAGCAGGTTTATATTTCTCATTTATCCAAATTTTCTCCTTAGTACTTGGATTGAAACCATATCTTGCTTTTTGATGTTTAACAACAAAATTCCCAAATCCACGAAAATTAATTGTTTCACCTTTTCCCAATGCTTCGCTTACTGTAGCAAAGAAACCATTCACTACTGTTTCCGTCTCAACTTTCGTTAAACCGGTAACTTCTGAAATTTTTGCAATAATTTCTGATTTTGTCATAACTCTCCTCCTCTTTATTAATTATAAATTGTTTGAAGTGTCGGATAAATACTAAATATTTTCGCTAAATTCTTTATATCTCCAAATAAAATATCCATTATTGTCATTTTATCTTTTTTGGGCTTCACTATTTTAGGGTCTTTCCCTAATTTTAATGTTTTAGCCATTAAATCAATTGCATCTTGAGTTGTGCCAATTCTATCAATCAATTTATATTTATATGCCTGTCTTCCGGTAAAAACTTGTCCATTTGCCAATTTTTTAACCTCTTCTAATGAAATATCTCTACTTTCTGAAACATCTTGAATAAATTGTTCATAAACATCATTTACCAAAGATTGAAAATATTTTTTATCATTTTCTGTAAATTCTCTATATGGCGAACCTGAATCTTTCAACTCTCCACTTTTTATCACATTCATCTTTAACCCAATTTTATTCAATGCTTTTTCCCACTGTGGAAAATCCATTATTACACCAATACTGCCGGTCAATGTCGATGGTAATGCAAAAATGCTATCTGCTGCGATCGCCACATAATAGCCACCACTTGCTGCAACTGATCCCATTGCAACAAAAATTGGTTTTTTGTATTTATTTTTAACCCATTTGATCATTTCATATATTTCTTGAGAAGTTGCCGAACTTCCACCTGGACTATTTATTTTAATAATAATGCCTTTGATCGAATTGCTTTTCCCATATCTTTTTAACTGAGAAATAAATTTATCCGACTTAATGATCACACCTTCTAGTGATAAAATACCAATATCTCCAGAATGAGAGATATTAAATTCATTCTTTTGAACACTGAATTTAATTATAGAAACAATTAAAATAATACCTATTATAATTAGAGCAATAATGTTACCTTTTCTCATTAGTTTGTCCTTATTTTATCTCCGGGATAAATTTTTGAAGGTGTAATATTAGGATTCAATCTCTTCAATTGTTGAACTGGAACATTTATTCTTTGAGAAATTCTCTTTAAACTATCTCCATGACGAACTGTATAGTATTTACTTGATGATTTGCTATTATCAAGTACCCAAATAGTTATTTTTTGTCCGGGATAAATGGTTTTACCATAAGAGAAATTATTCCATTTACGAATTTCTGATGCTTTGGCATTGTATATTTCAGCAATACCACCAATAGTATCTCCTTTTTTTATTGTATAAGTTACCTTACGATTTGAGGAAGTAGAATAATTTGATTTTTTTGTCCAAATAGTTAATTTTTGACCCGGATATATATATTCATTATATCTTAATCCGTTCCAATTTCTTATATTTGAAGCTCTTATTCCAAATTTTTCAGCAATTGCTCCTAAATTATTACCTTTTCTAACTTTATAAATAACTTTATTATGAGTTGATGAATAATTACTATATGCTCTTTTTGTAGTTCTTTTTACAGAACCTGATTTCGGTATTACAAGCTTTTGCCCAATTAATATCGGTTGACGATTTCTTAAATGGTTAACAGACATAATATCACTAACAGAAACACCATATTTCTTGCTAATCCTGATCAATGAATCACCTCTTCTTACACGATAGACAGAATATTTAACCTCTTCCACTTTATTGTTTGTTTTGTTAGCAATTGATTTTTTTACTTTGTTTTTATGCCCTATAGGGACTTTCAAAACATAGTTATAATTTGGAGTTGAATATCTTCTCAACTCGGGATTTAATTCCTTTATTGTTGAATATTTTGTGTTACATACTTTAGCAATACTTCTTAATTCTATACTATTTTCAATATGCAGTGTATCATATTCATACTTATTGCTAGCCATCTTTGGAAGTTGAAAACCATACTTTTCCGGATCCAAACTTATTATTGTTGCAGCTAAAACAGTAGGAACATAATTTCTTGTCTCTCTAGGAAGTGAATGCATTTTCCAAAAATCTCTTGTGTCGTTATATCTAATTGCTCTATTAATTCTTCCCCTACCGGCATTATAGGCAGCCATAGATAGATACCAATCGCCATAATAATCATATAGATCTTTTAAATAGTTAGCAGCCGCATAAGTAGATTTTTCAGGATCTCTTCTTTCATCCACCCAATAATCACGATTTAATCCATATCGTTTACCAGTAGCATAAATAAATTGCCACTGCCCCACCGCATAAGCATAAGAATATGCTGTTGGTTTAAAACCACTTTCTATCATTGCAAGATAAATAAGTTCTTCTGGCATCTCTTTTTCGTCTAATATTTTTTTAAATAACGCTTCATATTTTGGTTTCCTATTTAACCATGTTTGGAATATACTTTTTCCTCTGGATTGGAAATAACTAATTATTTTTTCAACTCTACTATTTAATATTATCGGAATATGGCCTTCTCTGTCTTCAATTATTTTGATTTTTTCTTTCGTATCGGGAATTATATAATCTTCAGCCAAATATTCCATTGATTCACGCATATCACTTACTGAAAATTGTTCATGTAGTGTTGCTTTATCTGGAACATATTCTCTAAAATCATGAATTAAACGATTTGTAAACCGGACCAATTCTTCATATTCAATTTCATCTAAATTATTGAAAACCTCAATATCAGATAGTGACTCAAATGTCAATCTCAATTGTAATTCAACTTCAATAGTATCTTTTTCATACTGTGCAATTAATGCATCAGCAAAATGAACTTTCGCTTCATTAAATAAAATTTGGAAACGATCACTTTCAATATCGGATTCTACTACGATATTACTATCTTTTACTGAATTATTTCCAAAATTTTCACTTTCTACATTATTTACAATTGAACTATCAGTATTAACTATATCATTTCCCTCAATACTTTTTGATGTGCTTGAACACCCAAATGTAAAAAAAACAATCACTATTATTACTATTTTTATTTTGAACAATATTTTACTCCTTTTTCACTGAAATTTAATTTAATGAATTATAAAAGTCAATCAAATTAATATTTTATACTGATTTTTATTTAAATAATAAATATTACTTTTTCACATGTTTTCTGGTGCTTCTATACCTAATATACTTAAACAATTTGAAAAAATGATCTTTATACTTTTTATTAATTTTAAACGAGATTTTGATAACTCCTTATCTTCTGTTACTACTCTATGTTTTTGATAAAACTTATGGAAACAGGTAGCTAATTTATGTAAATAATTTGCCAAATGCATCGGCTCTAAAGTAATACGGCATAATTCCATTATTCCTTCAAATTCAGATATAACTTTTAAAATATCAATTTCTTCTTTTTCTTTCAATAATCCAATATTGCCATCTTCAAATGATTCTATCCCCTTCAATTTACTATGCTTAATAACATTTGCAATTCTTGCATGAGCATATTGTAAATAATAAACCGGATTTTCATCTGTTTCCTTTTGGGCTAAATCAATATCAAAATTCAAATGTGAATCCATATTTCTCATGATGAAAAAATACCTTACAACATCACTGCCAGCAATATCAATTAATTCATCTAAGGTAACAAAATCACCCTTTCGCGTGGACATTTTTATTTTTTTATTTTTTCGAACAAGTGTTACAAATTGATGTAATAAAACTTTTATTTTAGAAGTGTCATAATCCATAACTTTTAATGCAGAAATGACATCGGGATATGTTGCATGATGATCGGCTCCGAAAATATCAATTATTTGATCATAATCTTGCATTAATTTTTCCGTATGATAAGCAATATCCGGTAAACGATAAGTTGGTTCACCTGATTTTTTAACAAGCACTCTATCTTTTTCCGCTCCAAATTCCGTTGTTTTAAACCAAATAGCTCCTTCTGATTTGTATGTAGCTCCCTTTTGCTCCATTTTTTTTATCACTTCATCAATTTTACCATTTTCATAAAGTGTCTTCTCATTAAAAAACACATCGTGAACAATATTCAATCTTTTTAATGTATTTTTAATTGACACAAATATATTTTCTGTAGCAAAATCAATAAATATTTTATCAGTTGACTTATTTTTATATTTCTCACCATATTTCTTTACGAACGACTTAGCAATATCTTTTATATATTCACCTTCGTAACCATCTACTGGAATTTTTAATTTTTCTCCTAATAATTCCATATAACGAACATATAAGGATTCGCCAAGAAGTCGCATCTGTCTTCCTGCATCATTAAAGTAATATTCTCTTGTAACTTCATAACCATTCCACTCAAGAATACGGGAAATCGTGTCTCCCAGAACCGCTTGCCTTCCGTGTCCAATAGTTAACGGACCTGTTGGATTGGCACTAACAAATTCAACTTGAATTTTCTTACCTTTTCCCAAATTGGTTTTTTTGTATTTTCTATTTTTTGATAATACTTCTTCAACAATATTTTGATAATAACTATTTTTTATGAAAAAATTAATAAACCCAGGTTTTACTATTTCAATATTTTCAATAATTTCATTCTTATTTTGAATTTCTTTTACAATATTTTCAGCAATAACTGTAGGACTTTTTTTCAATATAGAAGCTAATTTTAAAGCAATATTAGAACTTAAGTCCCCATGCTTATCGTTATTTGATCTTTCAACTGTAAAATTTACTTGTTGGCTACCGATTATCTCTGAATATTTTTTATTTATTGTATTTTTTAATAGTTGTTTAATATTGTTGATCATTTTGCATCATTGATTGTTTCTTGTGGTACATCGGCCCATAAATTTTCAATATCATAATATTTCCGTGTTTTTTCATCAAAAATATGACAAATCACATCATAAATATCAATTAATATCCATTCTTTATTATCGTAACCTTCAATATTAAAATCTTTTATATCTGCTTTTTCCAATTCTTCAATAATTTTATCGGCAATTGCTTTTATTTGCATTTTATTATCCCCTTGACAAATAACAAAATAGTCCGTAAAACTAACTTTCTTTTTCATATCAAGAATATTGACATCTTCTGCATTCTTTAACAAAGCCGCATTGGCAACCATTTCTGTTAATTGTCGAGAATAATCTTTACTTTTTTTATTTATTTTATTCAAATAACCCTTTTATTTTTTTTAAAACTTATATTTTCAATTTTATCATTATATTATTTACTTTAGTCTGTCATTCTAAGAAATTTATATGGCTTTAATTCTTTATAGTCCTTCCCTAAAACTATAGAAATGTCACAATTAACTGCTGGCGTTGTTTTCATTAACACAGTATTAATTTCTACACCAAGTAATTTAGATATTTTCCTTGCTTTTTTATAACTATCAGTATGTAAGTACATTACTGTTTTATCATAATTAAAATTTTCCGCATTACCAACATTTATAACATCCACGCCTTTTCTTGTAAAAAAATCTTTATATTTTTCACATATTCCACTTACACCATTTCCATTGATCAATTCTATGACAATATCCACTTCTTTTTTCATTTTTTCCTGTGTATTTAATTTGGCAACAGGAATGTTTTCTAATCCTCTTGAAAAAAGATTTTTATTCTTTTCATTCCTTGTCTTACTATCAATTATAGATGAATATAAAAAAATGAAGACAATAACAACCATAGCACCAGCAATACTGTTTAAAAGTAATGTATTCTTTTTTGTCTTTTTTACCTTTCTTCTATTTCTGTATGCCATAATGAATTAGCTCCATAATAATAAGGGTTATAATAATTATACCTAGGAATATTGCTCATTCCAATTGAAATTTTTGAATTTTCTGAAATTTTATACTCTAAATTTGTATTAAAATATATTCCATTGTTTTGATTACCAAATGCTTGCATCATTGGATTTGAAGAAAATGCCTGTTGACTAAGAATAATATCGCCACTCAAATTTAATTTATCTGAAAATGGAAGAAAAAATCTGTTATGATAGGAAACATATGACTCGCTACCCAATGAAGAACTCCCCATTGACATTGAAATAGAATGTTGCATTCTCAGATTAGAAAT
>JAUVLI010000107.1 GCA_030600775.1 Fidelibacterota bacterium
GATTAATGACTAAAAATGATGCGTTAATCTATGCAAAAGATAATATAAGAGTAAACTCCGTACATCCCGGATTTACCTGGACACCCTTAGTTGAAGAATTCGGTAAAAATACCCCTGGATTTAGAGAACATCTTGACAGTCTACATCCAATAGGTCACATTGGAGAATCAATCGATATCGCATACGGAATTCTTTATCTCGTATCTGACGAATCAAAATTTGTTACTGGAAGTGAATTAGTTATTGATGGTGGTTACACCTGCAAATAAAACAAGAACTCAACACCCATTCCCGCTCATCACATGGTAGCGGGGATGGATTTTAAGGATAAAATATTTGTTGACAATTGCAATTTATATATGGGAAAAGGTTTATAGATAAAGAAATATTGTAAAGAAAAGAATATCCCACAGGAAGATAATATATAAAACAGTGTAGAACAAAAAATATAGTGCATACCGCAAGCAGTTGTTATATTAAAACATAGAGTTTCATATGAAAGTAATTTGTAACTTGAAAAATATTCGTTTCAAAATGCGGTACGCACCATATTCAAACCGTTAAGCACAAGCAAAACAGAGACCGAGAAATGATAAATTTGCTACAAGAAAATAAAGAAATAGAAAGCCACCGCACAAATTGCACATTTAGTTTTTTGCCGACACACAGGCAAACCCTAAAAAACCAAAAGAGCAATTTCTTGCCAACGCTTAAATTATTAACATCATTGAAATAAGATAATAAATGACCAAAACCCTAAAAGATTATTATAACGAATTTGATTCAAAATTCAATAAACAAGCACAAATTAGATTGTAAATATGAATTCATTAAAATTTGTTTTAGCACCGGATTCTTTTAAGGGAAGCTTAACTTCTCCACAGGTTTGCTCTGCTATGGAAATAGGAATAAATAATTATTTTCATGATGCAAAAGTTATAAGTATTCCATTAGCCGATGGTGGTGAAGGAACTTTAAATGCGATTATTTCTTCGGTGAATGGAAAAATCATTTCTTGTAAAGTGCGTAATCCAGTAGGGAAAAATGTTGAATCACAATATGGAATAATTGAAGATGAAAAAATTGCAGTGATAGAAATGGCGACGGCATCAGGATTATATTTAATTCCAAAAGAATTACAAAATCCACTTAATACCACAACTTATGGAACAGGTCAATTAATAAGAGATGCCCTTGAAAATGGTTACAGAAAATTTATTATTAGTATTGGTGGATCTGCGACCACTGATGGTGGAGCAGGAATGGCGCAAGTGTTGGGAGTTGATTTTTATGACGAATTCGGGAAAGTCATTAGTGAACCAATGACTAATGAATTGATAGGGAAATGCTATGATATATCAATTGGAAATTTACATCAAGCGATCAAGGATAGTGATTTTACAATTGCATCTGATGTAAATAATCCATTGTTTGGGAAAAATGGTGCTGTTTATGTTTATGCTTCTCAAAAAGGTGCTTCACAAGACGAGTTGCCGATTTTAGAAAATAATATGCAACATTTTTATAAATTGGTAAAAAATAAGTTAGATGTAAATGTGAAAAATATTCCCGGATCTGGTGCTTCCGGTGGTCTTGGTGCAGGATTGATGGCTTTTTTAGGAGCGAAAGTTCAAAGTGGAATTGAGATTGTTTTGGATATTGTAAAGTTTAAGGAAAAAATAAAAGATGCTGATTACATAATTACCGGAGAAGGTAAATTAGATATTCAGACAATCAATGGAAAAACCATTTCCGGAATTTTACAGATCGCAAAGAAAAATAATATTCCTGTAATTGCAATTGCTGGAATAATTGAAGATGAAAAAGAAATATTGAGCAAAATGAGTTTGGAAAAAGTATTTTCTATTTGTAATTCAGAAATTAGTATTGAATATGCAATGAAAAATGCATCAACACTTATTACAAAAAGAATGGAAGAAGTTTGTGAATATATTAATAAGAGATAAAAAAAGAGTAAAATTTTCTTATAAGTTAATAAAAAAGATTAGAAAATGAATAAAATAAAACGCTATAGAATATTTTTAGTTATAATATTATTGTTTATTTTTGAGTATACATTTATTAAAAAAACATTAGCCGAAGTAGTATTTTCACCATCGGAAAACATTTCTATTGATTTTTTCCTTAAAAATGATGGCTCGCCAAATTATTTTGTAAAATATAAAGATAAAACAATTATTGATACCTCTTCAATGGGTTTTGATTTTAAAAATTTACAATCTTTTGATCAAAGATTCAAAATAATTGAAGTCAAAAAAAATGGAAAAAATGAAATTTGGGAAATGCCTTGGGGAGAACAGAGAAAAGTTATTGATAATTACAATGAGATGGTAATAATACTCCAAAAAAAAGTAAACCCGAGTAATTTATTGAATATTTATTTTAGAGCTTATGACGATGGGATGGGATTTAGATATGAATTCCCAAACCAAAAAGGAGTGGATTCAATTTTTATTATGAATGAAAACACCCAATTTAAATTGACAGGAGATCATACTTGCTGGTGGATTCCAGGAGATTGGGATAGCTATGAACATTTGTATAATACAACAAAATTTTCCGAAATTGATGCAATATCAAAACGAGATCATAGAGATCTTTCAGCAACATATATTCCTGAAAATGCGGTAAATACACCAATTACAATGAAGATAAAAGATGGGTTATATTTAAGTTTTCATGAAGCGAATTTGACAAATTATTCTGGTATGACACTAAAAATTGACAATAATAATTTAATTATGACAAGTGAGTTGGTTGGATCAGATAGATTTGGATATAAAGTGAAACGGAAACTTCCATTTAAAACCCCATGGCGAACTATTCAAATATGTGAAAAAGCAACTGATTTGATAGATTCTAAATTGATTTTAAATCTTAACGAACCCAATAAATTAGGTAATATAGCATGGTTCAAACCAATGAAATACATGGGAATTTGGTGGGAGATGCACATTGGAAAATCAAGTTGGAATTTAAGTAGCGGAAAACATGGAGCCACGACAGAAAATGCAAAGCGATATATTGATTTTGCATCAAAAAACAATATTACAGGATTATTGGTCGAAGGTTGGAATACAGGTTGGGAACATTGGATTGGGTTTGATGATAGGGAAGGCGTTTTCGATTTTGTTACTCCATATCCTGATTATGATATTGAAGAAGTTGTCAGATATGGAAAAGAAAAAGGTATAGAAATTATTATGCATCATGAGACATCATCTGCACCAAGAACTTATGAGAAGCAGTTAGATCCTGCATTCGCTTTAATGAAACGACTTGGAATAAATAGTGTAAAAACCGGATATGTTGGTAAAATTATTCCGAAAGGTGAATATCATCACGGACAATGGATGATAAATCATTATAGAAGAGTAATCAAAAAAGCTGCTGTAAATAAAATTGCAGTTGATGTTCACGAACCAATAAAACCAACTGGTTTGAGAAGAACATATCCAAATATGATTTCTCGTGAAGGTTTACGCGGACAGGAGTTTAATGCTTGGGCATCTGATGGGGGAAATCCACCAGAACATCTGTCAATTATTGCTTTTACACGAATGCTTGCCGGACCTATAGATTTCACTCCGGGAGTTTTTGACATTAAATTAGATGGCGATTCAAAAGGAAATTATAATAAAAAGAAGAATCAAATAAATACGACTTTGACTCAACAATTAGCTTTGTATGTCATTATTTATAGTCCAATTCAAATGACTTGTGATTTACCTGAAAATTATGAAAATCAACCCGCTTTTCAATTTATTAGAGATGTTGGAGTTGATTGGGAAAAATCAAAAACATTGAATGGTGAAATTGGCGATTTCGTAACTATTGCAAGGCAAGAAAAAGATACTGGAAATTGGTTTTTAGGAAGCATTACTGACGAAGAAGAACGCACAATAACGATTGATTTTGATTTCCTTGATGTTGACAAAGAATATGATGCGATTATTTATAAAGATGGAAAAAATGCTCACTGGAATAATAATCCTATGGATATTGACATTGAGAAAATAAAAATAAATAGTACAATGAAAAAAACATTTAAATTAGCTGCCGGTGGTGGATTGGCAATTAGTTTGAAAATTAGAAAATAACAGGAGGAATTCATGGCATTTAAAACATTATTTATAGCACATGCACCCGATGCAGATTATAAAAAACATAAAAGTATTATTGATACGGGAAAGTATTGGCTATTGACATCTGTTGTAAAATCACAAGACGAAGCAATAAAACTATCCAAAAGTATCTATGAAAAGGAGAAGATAGATGCTATTATACTTTGTCCGGGTTTTTCACATATTGATGTAGCAGAGATATTTCAGGCACTGGATGGTAAAGTATCTGTCAATGTTGCGAGAGGCGATGGTCCCAGCAGTAGAATTGCACAGAAGGTGATTCAAAAAGAATTCTTTAATAAATAAAATCAAATTTTGTTTAATAACGAATAAAAAAGAATTTATAGATCCTTTTGTAATTGTTTAATAGTAGTTTTTCGCCAAATATATTACAAATCTATCAAATATAAAAATGAATGGAATTTTTCTTTTGAGTTACTATAATAAATTGTAAGTTTATTATAGTATAAATAACTGAAGAAAAAATTGATTTATGTAAAAAGTATAATAAAAGCAATGAATAATATATTTACCAAATATAAAATGGAAAGTATAAACAATTTCTATACACAATCGATTTTGTGGTGTAAGAGCAATGAATATATAGGAAATATATGTCTACTCTTAGACATACACTAACGTTATCTGTAAGATTTTGGAGAAAAAAAGATTGAATATGGCGAGCGTGAAATGGCACAACAAATAAAATCATTAGGTGGAAGATGGGATAGTAGAGAGAAAGCATGGAAATTACCATATAAATATGTAAAAATATTACGATTGGAAGATAGAATTGTAAAAAAATAATAAAAGAAGAGGAAGAAAATGAATAAAAACCATTTACCCCCAAAATGGCTACATATAGACATAATAAATATGGATATTAAGAAGTATAATATTATGTTAGATAATAAATTAAATAAAAAGGAGGGAGAAAATGAAATCATCTTTTGTTGTTGTAATGAGTTTAATGTTTTGTTCATTAATCTATCCACAGGATAGTACGTCAAACCCTAAATATGCTTTATCGTTCGGAATTGCGGACAATTTTCAATTGGATAGATTTAACATGGACATTGCTGCAAAAATTATTGATGATACACATCAACTTAGATTGTTTTTATCTCCAAGAATCTCATCAAGTAACGAGAAACAAGAAGTTTCTAACAACAGTCAAAACCAAGAAAGAGAACTATTCAATTATTCATTAGGTGTTGGTGCTGATTACTTATGGAAATTAATGACTAATAAAGATATTAATATGTTTGGAGGAACAGGTTTAATTTTTACATATGGAAGTCGTAATGAAAAAGTGACATCAATCGCGACTAATAACAAAGCTACAAATGAATTAAACAATCCATATACAAATATTGGAATTCGTGGGATTTTAGGAGTTGAATGGAAAGTTACTTCAAATATCGGTATTCATAGTGAATATTTAGTTACAGGTTCATATAATTGGAATAAATTAGAATCTAAATCTTCGTTTAATGGAGTTGATAATCCAACAGTTACAAGAAAGTCATCAGGAATAACATTGGGGTCTGGAGTTCTATTTGGTGTAAGTATTTATTTGTAGAGTGCAGGCTAACCCGTGCCTCAAGCCGAAAGCCTTTTCGCATTTGGCATTTATGCAGTTTAAAAGTTTGTAGTTTCGTTTTGGCATTGTTGTTTAGCGTATTTTGTAAATGGAAGTTTGTTCTAATTAAAAAGTTGTTTAATAAATGTGGCATTGTTGTTCTGGGCTTCGGCTTAGGCACAACGCCGTTAAAGAAAATGCAAGGGAATGTGAAGAAATTCTAAAATCCAACCGATAACAATGTATATAGCAAATAAGGCGGATAGTGAGTTATTGAAGGTTGGTGCTTCGTTGGAACACCACCGAAGCTTTTGCTTAGGCTATTCAAAAAATGTTTCAATGGTGTCAAAACAAAAGCTTCCCCTATGTGTAAACTTGATAGGTTTGTGCTCCGAAATGCCTTACTTGCCATATACTCACCGTTAGGCGACATTATTAAAAAAGGAGGTATCAAAATGTTTAGATCAATTATGGTTTTTGTGTTAACGGCAGTGTTACTTTGTGGTACTGCTGAAGCGAAGGACAGTGGTTTTGGATTAGGGATTATCGTAGGTGAACCTACAGGATTAAGTGCTAAATTGTGGACAGGAAACAGCACAGCAATTGATGGAGCAGTTGCATGGTCATTTGGCAAAGATAGTGCCTTACATCTACATGCGGATTATCTTTTTTACAACTTCAATCTGTTTAAGGTTGAAGAAGGTAAACTACCACTTTATTATGGTATAGGTGGAAGAATTAAACTTGCGGATGATATGAAAGTAGGTGTTCGCATTCCTGTGGGAATAAATTATATCTTTGCAAAAACACCTTTAGATATTTTTCTTGAAATTGTTCCTATGCTTGAACTTGTACCAAGAACAGAATTTAATTTAAATGGAGGTATTGGAATTAGATATTTCTTTAAGTAAGATACTATTAACGTCGTCTAACTTCATATAACCAAACTATTACAAAATAATTCAATAAAATATTTGGTGTTTGGTTTTATAATGTTTATATTTAAAGCAGTATTAGTGATTAAGAGAAATGTTATGATAACAGAGCAAATAAGAACTTTAGAGTATATACAGGAATTCCTAGTATATAGTAGTTCAAGTAAAACAACTGAAATTTATACTCATGTCTCTAAAAAAGCAATTGCGAAAATAAAAAATCCTGTTGAT
>JAUVLI010000086.1 GCA_030600775.1 Fidelibacterota bacterium
AAATCATCAAATTTTTTCAAAGTTTTTCCAGCAGAATCCAATTGCTCGGAACTGAAATTTAATTTTTGGCGATAATGAACGGAAAGTAAAACAAAACGAATTGCTCTTGCAGAATATTTCTTGCCTATCAGGTCCTTAATATAAATAGTATTGCCGAGTGATTTACTCATTTTTGAATCTTTCAATCCAAGATATTCACAATGCATCCAATAATTTACGAATTTTTGGTCGTTTGCTCCTTCACTTTGAGCGATTTCATTTTCATGATGAGGAAAGATCAAATCTACACCTCCGGTGTGAATATCAAATGTCTTTCCCAAATATTTTGTTGACATTGCGGAACATTCAATATGCCAACCAGGTCGCCCTTTGCCTATTTCTGTCTCCCAAAAGATATCGCCATCTTCTGGTTTATATCCTTTCCAAAGAGCAAAATCATAAACAGAATCTTTATCGTATTCATCCGTCTCCACTCTCTCCCCTTTTTTCATTTGATCCGAATTTAATTTCTGCAATTTTCCATAATCCGGGAATTTACTAATATTAAAAAATATACTACCGTCCGATGTTTTATATGCAATTCCTTTATCAAGAAGTTTTTTAATTAGATTTACCATGTCAGAAATATGAGCAGTTGCTTTTGGAAATATATCTGCTTTCTGAATATTTAAAGTATTTAAATCATCGAAAAATGCCTCACGATATTTATTCGTATATTCTTCTAATGAAAGGTTATTTGCCGAACATTTTTTGATTATCTTATCATCAATATCAGTAATATTCATCACATGTTTAACTTTATACTTTTTGAATTTTAAGTAGCGTTTTAATATATCCACAAAAATAAAAGACCGAAAATTTCCAATATGAGCGAAATTATAAACTGTTGGACCGCAGGAATACATTCTAACTTCATTCTTTCTAATTGGTTTGAATTCTTCCTTCTTTCGTGTAAATGTATTATATAATTTCATAAATCCTTTTGAATATTTTTACATTATTATTTAGTTAATACATCGGTAATAATTTTTTCAATTAAATCAGGAAATTCCAAACCGGAATATTTTGCTGATTTTGGTAACAAACTCGCATTTGTCATTCCCGGCAAAGTATTTGCTTCCAAACAGAATGCCTCATTATTTTCATTTAATCGAAAATCAATTCTTCCATAATTTCTCATTCCAAAAATATTCCATACTTTTTTAGCTGACATTTTTATTTTTCCCGTAACAGAACTATCCATTAATGGCGGAATTAAATATTCATTCATACCGAGTCCATATTTACTTTTATAATCGTAAATTCCACTTTTTGATACAATTTCAACTAATGGATATGTTTCCTCACAAATAATCGGTACTGTAAGTTCTCTGCCTGAAATATATTTTTCAATAATATACTTACCAGAATATTTTAATGCTTCTTTTGTTTCATTTAAAATATTTTTCTCTTTTTTCACTATTGACAATCCAACGGAAGAACCGACATCATTGGGTTTAATAACAATTGGAAAAGGAAGAGAACGAGGAGATTCTGTGGATGAATCAAACAATTCAAAAGGAGGTGTTAGAACTCCCACAGAATTTAATAATTTTTTTGTTCTGTATTTATCCATTGCAATAGCCGAAGCCATATATTCCGAACCCGTGAATGGAATTCCAGCTATTTGTAAAACTGCACTAATAACACCATTTTCACCATTTCCACCATGTAAAGCATTAAACACAATATCAAATTTTTCTTTTTTAATCCAATCAATTTGTTTTAAAAAATAGTTATCTTGCATTTTTTTCAACTTGTCAAAATTCTGTGTCTCAACAGAAATTGTATCCAAAGAATCAATAAAATTACCCATTTTTTTTAATGGTGTAGCCGGATCTAAAAATTTAAATTCATGCTTCTTTTCTCTCAATGCTTCTGCAACTGCTAAACCACTATGAATAGAAACATTTCTCTCTGTTGAAGCTCCACCTAATAAAATACATATTTTCATTTTTTACTTTATCCTTTTTTAAAAGATTTCTCGCAAAGGTCGCCAAGAATACAAGAAGGCATTAGGGATTTTGAATAGAAATTGTTATAAACCATTTACAATCCTATGAATACCATCAATTACTTTTACATTATCAAAATTAATTAGTAAACCTAACTTTAGTTTTGATAATTTTAGATAAGTTAAAGTTTGTTTAAAATGAATCGGTGCTAATTTTTCTACCGATTTTATCTCAACAATAACTTTTTTATTTACTAACAGATCAATTCTGTATCCAACATCTTGCTTTACCCCCTTATAAATAAAAGGCATTGGAACTTGTTGCTCTACATTAAATCCGATATCTCTTAAATCATAAGCTAATGCATTTTCATAGGCAGATTTAAATATACCAGCTCCTACATTTTTATGTATTTCTATCGCTGTTCCAATAATTATATGTGAAATCTCATTTTCTGTCATACTTTTTATATTTGTCATTTTATTCTTCTATTCTTTATTTTTTTATTGTCTTTTACCTTAAATTTTCTTCTTTGCGTTCTCTGCGTTTCTTTGTAGCCTTTGCGTGAATCTCTTAATATCCTCCACAACAGTCCTAAGATTTTTCCAAGTTTCAATCTCAATATTTTTCTCTTTTCTAATCGTCTTAGCTGTTTCAATTCCATAACCGGTTTCTACAAGATAAAATGGAATTCCCAAGTTCTTTGCAGATTCCCAATCACAAAATGAATCGCCAACATAAACACTATTTTTTATATCAAATTTATACTCTTTTGCTGCTTGTAAAAACATACCGGGTTTTGGTTTCCGACAATTACAATTATCAGTTGGCAAATGAGGACAATAGTAGTAATCAGTTATTTTGCCATTATCTTTTTCACTATCAATCATTATTTTTTTAAATATTTTACGATTGGTTTCTTCAGTAAAATATCCTCTCGAAATTGCAGATTGATTACTCGTAATAAAAATTTTCAACCCCATATCAGTCAATTTCTTCAACGCTTTACTTACAAACGGATAGACATTTACACCTTCAACAGAACGAATATAATCATCATTATCTTCATTTAAAACACCATCTCTATCCAAAAATATTGCTTCTAATTTTTTCATGCCTAAATTTACTAAATTAATATTTGTTTTGAAATAATTTTTAATTTTTATTTATCACCATTTTATAAGAATCAACATATTCTTTCGCACTTTTATTCCAAGAATAATTTTTTCGCATAGTTCTTTTTACCATTTTCTGCAAATGTTTTTTTCTATCATAAAACGTGCTTACTGCCCAACCGATCGTATCATAAATTGCTTGTGGCGTCAAATAGTTAAATTTAAAACCAGTTCCATCGCCTGTTTTTTCATCATACTGATCAATAGTGTCATCTAATCCACCTGTGGCTCTTACGATTGGTAAAGTCCCATATTTCAAAGAATAGATCTGATTCAATCCACATGGTTCATAAAGTGATGGCATAATAAAAAAATCCGCACCGGCTTCTATTTGATGAGCCAGTTTATTATCATAGCCAATGTACATACCTATTTTCCCATTATATTTTGGAGATAATGACCGAAAATAATTCTCCAAATTCTTATCGCCAGATCCTAAAATTGCAAACTGTACTTTCATATCTAAAACTACATGTTCAATCACAGATGCTAAAACATTTAATCCTTTTTGGGAAGCAAATCTACTCACAATTCCAATTACCGGAATATCTTTATCTTTTTCAAGATACAGTTTTTTCTGCAAAAAGAGTTTACATTTAGATTTTCCAATTAGATCATTTTCATTATAATTATATGGAATTAATTTATCAATATTTGGATTCCACTGCTCATAATCAACACCATTTAGAATACCAAAATACCTATCTTTTTTATCAATCAAAAAAGTATGCAAACCATATGAAAAATCTTCCGTTTTCGTCTCTTCTGCATATTTTGGACTAACTGTATTTACAATATCGGCATAATATATTCCACCTTTGAGAAAATTAATATCTCCATAATCTTCTAAAATATTATGATTAAAAAGCTGATCCGAAAATCCAAGATATTTATAATTTTCATAAGGATATTTCCCTTGATAACCAATATTGTGAATGGTCAACGCACCAATCGTATTCTTAAAAAACGGATCATTCCCATACCATTCTTTAAGATAGATCATTGATAATGCCGATTGCCAATCGTGAGCATGAATGACATCCGGCTGAAAATCAATATCTTTACACAATTGAAAAGCTGCATTGGATAAAAATGCAAACCGCTTTGGATTATCAGAATAATCATTCATTTCCGAATCGTGATACAAGCCTTCACGATTGAAATAATTTTCATATTCAACAAAATAAATTGTAACATTTTTATGATGAACTGTTGAATATACCGAACACCATTCTTCTACATTTCCCATTTTCACACCCATTATCGACAGTGTCTTTTTGATCTTAAATTTTTTAGTGTCAATGAAAGAATATTTTGGAATTACGATTTTGACATTATGCCCAAGCTTATTCAAAGCTATCGGTAACGATGAAATTACATCTGATAAACCACCTGTTTTAGCATACGGAGCGCATTCCGATGCAATGAATAATATATTTAATTTTTCTTTCATTTTAATTTTCTAATCCTTTTTATTCTTTTTTTTTATAATTATCAATCACATTCTTCATTGCAGTAATATGTTCCGGCGTCGTACCACAACAACCACCGATGATTGAAACACCAATATCAATTAATTCTTTCGCTTTTTCTGCAAAAAATTCTGGTGTTTCCAAATAAACCGCTTCTCCATTTTTATTTACTGGTTGCCCTGCATTTGATTGAATTATAATCGGCAAATTTGAATACTTTTTAAATTCCTTTGCAATTTCAACCATTTTCTCAAAACCATTTCCGCAGTTTGAACCGATGATATTCACTCCCGCTTCTTCCAATTCAGAACTGACAGCTTCAATACTATTTCCCATTACTGTAAAAAATCCTCTTGGCGTTTTATTAAATGTCATCGTTGTAATTATCGGAATGGTTTTTGATATTTCTCGCGTCGCTTCAATTGCTAAAATCGCCTCTTGTAGATCAATCATCGTCTCAATACAAATCACATCTATTCCACTTTCAATAAGTACTTTTATCTGTTTTTTAAATCCGTCTTTTATAACTTCCGGATCACCATCGCCCATTGGTTCTAACAATTTTCCAGATGGCCCGACCGATCCAGAAATATAAGCATTATTTTTTGTAATATTTTTAACTATTGAAACACCGGCAGAATTTAGCTCATTTACCCTTTCGGAATTTCCAGAATCGCCAAGTTTAACAACAGAACCACCGAAAGTATTTGTCTCTATTAATTGAGAACCTGCCTTGAAATATTCTGAAGCAATCCTTTCAATAATTTCCGGTGCTTCAACATTGAATAACTCAGGAACTCCCATATCGCCTGAATAATACTTCTGAATTTGAGTTCCAATCGCTCCATCACCAAGTAATATTTCCCCATTTTTTATTCTTTCTAAAATACTTTTCATAAACTAATCCTTTTTATAAAATTCATTTCTTAATATTGACATTACGAAAAAATCACAATATTTATTATTATGATACATTGCTTCTCTCAGAGTTCCTTCTTTAACAAACCCATTTTTTTCATATATTTTTACTGCAGGTTTATTATCAATTGCAACATGAAGTTGAATACGATTCAAGTTTAAAATATCAAATCCATAATTGAGCATTAATGCTGTAACTTCCGAACCATAATGTTTTCCCCAATATTTTTTATTCGGAAGAATAATTGAATATGTTGTTGCTCTATTCACCAAATCTAAACGATGAAAAGCTGTAATTCCGATTTTTTCCATAGAACTATTTTCATAGACAATAAAAGGTAAATAATTCAAATTACTTTTATATAAATTTTCAAATACTTTCTCTTGTTGCAAATTATTCGTTGGAGAATTTATAAAAAATGTATCACGGATATCTACACTATTATTACAATATGTTAAAAAATCAATATCATCTTTTTCTATCGAATAGAGAGAAATATTTTTACCAACCACAAATGGTTTCTTTTCCATATTATTTATCCTATTTTTTTTATCACAAAGCTCAAAAATAATTTTTATTCTTCTTTGCGACTTGGTTTATTCTGTAACTTTAGCGTATCGGGGCATCTTTGCGTGAAATTTTTCCCTCCTCTTTCACCTTCCCCCAAATCTTTTCCAAATCGTCTAAATTTACATCATTTATTTCAATTCCTTTATCATTAAAATAATTTTCTAATTTATTAAATCTTTGCAAAAATTTATTTGTTGACTTACGCAATGCTTCATCTGGATTAACTTTAATATAACGACTGATATTCACTAGTGTAAACAAAAGATCACCAAATTCATCTTCAATTTCATTCTTATTATTGGTTTTCATTGCTTCTTTTAATTCGGTAATTTCTTCGTCTATCTTTGCTTCTACATCAACAACATTTTCCCATTCAAATCCTACAGTAGCGACTTTTTCCTGAATTCGTAATGCCTTATGTAATGACGGTAATGTCTCCGGAATTCCATCTAATAATTTTTTCCTGCCTTCAACTAATTTCTGTTTTTCCCAAAAATTAAGTAACTTTTTCTGTGATGAAAATTCTTTATCCCCGAATACATGCGGATGTCTGGTCTTCATTTTTTTAATGATCGATTTTAGAGATTCTTCTGCTGTAAATTTATTTTTTTCCTCAGCTAAAATTAACTGAAAACCGACATGCAACATTACATCACCAAGTTCTTTTTTCAGTAATTCATAATCATTTTTATCAATCGCATCAATGACTTCATAGACCTCTTCAATAAAATATGGTATTAATGATTCTTCATTTTGTGCTCTATCCCAAGGACATCCATCCTTTGATCTTAACTTCCGAATAATATCTAAAAGTTCTTTAAATTCTTTCACTAAATTTCCCTTAATTTTGATTTCTTTTCATAAAATATTCCATCATTATAACATCACTAATATTAACTTACTAAATTACCATTCTCAAACTAAAAATTATTTTTTTTGGAAAAGAGAATAATTTCATTGGAATATCAATTTATTCTATCTAATTTATAATTGTATTAATAAATATTAAAATGAAATATATCCAAAATATAAATAAGGTAATCAGAATCATATATTTTATGATTACTTGAGGAGTTAATTATGAATAAAACAATCCATTTTTCAACTTCAGCTGCGATAATATCAAGACTTGGTGAACAATTAATTAAAGACCATCAAACAGCATTTTTCGAATTAATTAAGAATAGTTATGATGCTGATGCAACTAATGTACATATAAAATTTCACAATGTAGAAAAATCTGGTGGCGAAATAATCATCGATGATGATGGTGAAGGAATGACATCTGAAGATATTGAAACCAAATGGGCAAGAGCAGCGGGAGAAAGCAAAATACGAGAACCTTATACTCCTAAATTTAATAGAAAACGACTTGGTGCTAAGGGAATTGGTAGATTTTCAATATCTAAACTAGGTTCTTATATAAAAATCATTACAAAACCTGATAATTCGTCAAATCAATATGTTTTTAAAATTGATTTTAATGATTTTACTGATGACAAAGATTTCGATAATATGCCAATTGAGATAAAGGAAGGCAAATCTAGACAAGGATTCTCAAAAGGAACAATTTTGGAGATAAAAAAACTTAGAACTGAATGGACTGCAAAAGAGATCAAGAGATCAAAAAATCAATTATCACATTTAATTGATCCTGAAAATAAAAATCAAGATTTTAAAATACTTATAGAATCCAATGATTATCCAGAATTATCAGGAACGATTAAAAATCCTCTTACTGGACAAGAATCTCATTTAATTCAATTTGAAATTGATGAAAATGGAAACTATATATTTGAATCTAAAATTGGTAAAAACAAAAAAACCGAAAAAAACATTCTGCCTCCTTTAATTTGTGGCCCCATTAAAGGTAAAATTAGATATTATAAAGATGGTATAAAAATTAGAGATAGAAAAATTGATGATGTTACTGATGAATCACATATAGGAATAAAAATTTAT
>JAUVLI010000013.1 GCA_030600775.1 Fidelibacterota bacterium
AAAAAATATAAAATTATAATTAATATTGCCCCCAAAAAACCAAAGCCAAAAAAAGTATAATAAATTGGGACTTCGGAAGCTGCATCGGCCATTATTGCATAATCAGCACCTCTTGGTGATGTTGCCTGATTATGTTTTCCACTAAATTGAATATTAGTAAAACCATTACCTAACCAGAAATTTTCCCTAATAGACCTTTTTACATCATTTAAAGGTCCTTCTCCAGAAACACGATAATCACTAACCCCTCTGGTATCTTCCCCTGTTGTAATTAAGGAAAAAGTATCTTGTGTAACAGTGGAAATATATCCTATATATTTTGGCATAACTAAAGTTAAAATAATCATTAATACCAAGGTAGGGACAACGAATTTAGCAATAGCCACAATTTTTTTTGTACGAAAAATATATGTTATTATCATAATTGCAAGTAATATAGTACCTATCATATCCAGGATAACTCTTCTCGTTAAAGTGATCAACATAGTAAATGTCATTAATATACCGGCATAATACAACAATTTTTTATATTTAAAAGTTAATTTACCTATCCACGATAACAAATAAACAATAATTGATAAAGAAAAAACATAATAATACATTCCATAACTAGTCATCGCAATTCTCATTATTCCAGAGCCCCTATACCTTTCAAATCTAACGACAGGTACAAAATTAACACCGGTAATTATGGTAAGCATATACAAAGAGAGACTTACAACACCAAAGAACAAAGTAACTGAATAAAAATACATTAAATTCCTCAATGAAAAAAAATAGGTCGCAAATAAAATGATCAAACCATAAATCACATTTCTATTTTTTAATAGAAAAATCGGGTAATTGAGATCCTTATGAATACCGGGGGCAATGTATCCATATACAAAGAAATAATAAACTAAGTAGATAAATAAGACAGGAATAAATTGTTTAAAAAGATGATTTCTCTTTATCACGGAAAAATCTGGTTTCATGGCAACGAAAGAAAAGACAATGCCTACAATCATTATATCGGTAATATTAAATCTACCAAAAATATTTCCGCCCAAAAATCCTGAAACATATCCCCCGGGATCAAAATAAAGATTAAGATATATCCAAAAGGAAATATCTGGCTTTTCCCAATTAAATTTAAGTATAGGAAAACCAATAATAGCCAAGACTATAATTTTTAATAATAATGATAACATAAATAAAACTAATTATAAATTTGTAACATTTAATATAATAAGTAATTTCCGGAAATCTGTAAACATAAATATGAACAAAAGAAAATATATCATCGATTTATAATAAATAATTATTAACCGTTTTCTATAAATAGCTGAAGTTGAATAATGTTTTAAACCTGCTTCACTTGCAAGCAATATTCCTTTTATTCTAATTCCTTTTTTGTGATTCAATTAATACGCATTACAAATTATCCTGTCGTATGAACTTGAACAAATGATCATTATACATTTCATCATTTGCACCAAACTGGATAAAAAATATCCGCCGCTATTAATCCTGATACATATACGCTGGGTTCAAAAAAAATTAAGGTATAACCAAAACTAAAAATCCTGTTTTTTCCTAAGTATTATTTCTTTTTAAAAATAATTGCAATATATTTTTATATTAAATAAAAATGCTATAATTATAAAAATTAATCATTTTATTTTTTCAAATAACATTAATTTATTCCAAAATTTTGGATCTTTATATTCTACAAGTAGTCTACATCCATTTTTCATAAAAAAATTTAAATGGTTATGTTTATAAGTTGTTTTTTCAAAATTGCTTATTAATTTATCCTTTTCAACTTCTTTATCGGAATAATTTCCTTCAAATAATAATAAATATTTATTAGTTACACGTAATAGTTCCTTTCTTACATCATTTATTAAATCATGTGTCTGATGTAATAAAACATCTACAGTATATACAACATCATAAAAATTATCAGCCTTAGGAATTATTTTCCCATCAATCAAAAATAATTTACATTTAGAATTATTACCAAGGTATTTTTTTGCATTTTTCAATTGATGTTGAGAAATATCGCATCCTTCAATTGTAGTAAATGGAAAATTAATTCCAATATGTTTTAAAATTCTACCATATCCACAGCCATAATCTAAAATAGATTTAAAATCTATTTCTTTTAGTCGGCTAATTAATATCTGGCATTGAAGCTGATATGATGATAAATCTTCATTTTGTGCCTTCCAATAATTAAAATAATGTGGCCCTTCTATCTTAGTCCAATATTCCAGTGTACTATAATTAAAATATTTAGGGAACAACTTTTTTAATATCGGTTTTAATAAAGGTTTCAAGGAATAATAAATTATTCTTAATATTCGGGTTCTATATATTTTCATTTTATATCAACCCCTATATTTCTTTAAGATTTCTTTATAATCATGCAATGTTCTATGGCTGATATTTTCCCAAGAATAATGTTTAATAGCAATTTCTCTCAAGTTATCAAATGTTACTTTACCATCAATTATTTTTAAAATTGCTTCTTTTATTTGGTCTTTCTCGGAAACTGCAAAGCCTACAGCATTTCTATTTTCCTTGGGAAAATTATACAAACTCCCACCAATTACTGGTGTATTACACAATAAAGCTTCCAACGGCAATAACCCAATGCCACCAAAAGAATGAGTCTTTGTATATTTTGGCAAAACATAAACATCAGCTGCTGCTAAATATTTGTAAAGTTCTGTATGCATAATTAATCCATAAATCTTTGCGCCGGATTCTCTGGCATAATTATATAAAGGATTATTTACTTTTGTGCCGACAATTATTAATTCAATATCTTGTCTTTCTTTTTTTAATTCATTAAAAACATCAATTAAAAGATCTGCTCTTTTTGTATAATTAAGCCTTCCTACATAAAGTAAATATTTTTTGTTGGGATCAAGATTTAGTAAACGCCTAGCCGCTTTTTTATTTAATGGGACGAATATTTCAGGCATAACTCCTAAGGTTTGTTGTTTAATAACCGTTTCATTATGTGGTAAAAATTCCCTAATGTGATTATCCAATATATACATCAGATCAACATTTTTGAATGCCTTTTTTTCAAATGGTATTTGGGCGAGATAATAAAGCTTTTTTATTCCTTTCGATATGGTGGCTTTATAAACCGCAGGTGCTTCGCCATTATTTTGTACAACTAATGGATAATTTTTCAGCTTTAATGCAACACTATAAAATAACAAATGCCGAAAACTTTCTATATTAAATATCACCTTTTTATTTTTAAGCATCTCTTTTTTAATATATCTTAATAATTTAGGAGAATAGTCACCCAAACGTTTAATATTATATGCCGGGAATATTTTAAATGTAACTCCTGAAATTTTTCTTTCATAAATTCTTTTAGCTTTATAGTCTGTTTTCCAGCATTCAACTTTTATATCATGATTATATTCCTTAAATTTTCTTGAACACAAACCACCCCAACCATATGTAAAATAATTATTTCCATCCTTTATGTCAGAAGGAATAAATTGTGAATGCGATGAAATATAATCAATATATATTACTTTGTAATTAGAAATAATATTATCCTTTTTTGTTAATTTTTCAAATTAGTAATAACTTTTTACTATAAATAGCTGAAGTAAAATTAAATCTTGAACTTGTTCTATTTGCAAGCAATATTCCTTTTATTCTAATTCCTTTTTTTTAATATTTTCCAGAACTTGAGAGCATAGCTTTTAGCCATCTGTATTTTCATGACTTTAAAAATAAATGGCAATGTTAAAGATATTAGAAATACTAATATCTTTACCCAAACCGATATATCCAAATTAAATTTTAATTGTGCAAACGGAAAAAATAGAGAAATTCCTAAAGCAATAAAAAAGTATCCCATCGGTAATACAAAACTACGTTTTATATAAAAATACTTTTGTGACCAGAAATAAGCAATTATAAAATAAACTGAATTTGAAGTAACTGTTGTAAAAGCAGCACCAACAAAACCAAATTTAGGTACAAAATAGAAATTTAGAATTACATTTGTCCCTGAACCTATCAACATAATCCAGAAATATTGTTTGCTTTGTTCTTTTATTGTCATTCCATTACCAGTTATTTGTGAACTCTGATAAATTATTAAGCTGAACATCAGAAATGGAATGGCTAAAATTCCCTCTATATATTTAGGTGTTGTAATAAAATTCACAATATCATAACTGAAAATAGAAATCAAAGTTGCAATAGTAATACTTATAAATAAATATGAGTACCAGATCTTAGTCAAAAATGCTTTTGTTTTTGGTTTATTCTCATCTTGTTCATCATTATACAGAGAAAAAACTAAAACAGCCCCACTCATCGCAAGCGCTATATTGATCAAACTAATCGGTTGAGCGAATGTGTTACCAATTGAATATAATCCAATCTGTTCTAATGTTGAGTAATGTAGCAAAAAGAACCTATCGGACATACTATTCACCCAAACAAGAATACCGGTAAAAATGAGGGGAAAACCAAACTTGAGCATCTTCTTTGCCCAATATTTACTAAAGTCTCTTGTATATTTTTTGCGTGTGTAATAAAAGAAAGCAAAAATCAAAATTATTGTAGAAGTAATAAAAGAAGATAATGTAGCACCAAATACTCCCAATTTTAATATAACAACCAATAAAATACCTGAAATTGGCGTTATAATTGCCCTAATAATATTTACTAATGTAAACTTCCAAGGCTCTCGATTAAAACGAAATATTTGAGATTGTATTTCAAACATTGCTGTGATGAAAATGGTAGCAAATGAGATTGCAACTACATACTTATATTCATCTGTTTTAAATAAAAGTTCAGAAATATTATTTGAAAAATATATCAAAAAGAATAATGGGATTGAATAAGAAAATATTCTTATTATAAGAGATGTATATAATACTTTACCTTTTTCTTTTTCTGTGTCAGCAACAAAATAATATCTACTAGTTGCGCCTCCCAAACCCAAACTAAGAATTACAGATGTAAAGAAAGCAAAGGTCACTAAAGTACTTAAAATACCATACTCACTAGGACTTAAAACTCTAGTATAAAAAGGTAATAAGAAAATCCCAATGAGTTTCTTTAATACTGTTCCAAATCCATAAACAGCAGAATCTTTACTAAGTGCTTTTAAGTTTGGCATAATAATATATTAATATAATTAAATTGTGTATTAATTATCTTTTTTATCATCTGATAATTTTATAAAAATGTTATCATAATAATTTTCAACGATTGTTTTCTTTTATTATCAACTTGATCTTATTAGAGTTTCAACAAATTCTTTTGTTCTTTCTAATACTTTTTCTTTACCATAGTACTCAGATAATATCTTTTTATTTTTATTCACTTCTTCTCGTGATAATGAATTTAAAAGTGAAATTTCAGTTATCTCATCTGTTGAAAAAATAATTGCATTTTTCTTTTTATAAAATTGAAATATTGTGCTTTCTTTATTCATAAATACTTTTTTCCCTTGGCATAGTGAAATCAAAACCAATCCGCCTGCTTGTTGCCGCATATGATTTAAAATTACAACATTACAACTATTAATTAGTTCATTATATTTATCTATTGCTAAAAAATCATAAATTGGTTTATATTTATCTAAAAAATAATTTCTTCCAATTTTTGAGATTTTTTCTGCATAATTATCTACATTACCATATGAAAGAAGTGCTATTATTTTTCTATTTGTTAGATTTATTTTTCTTAACTTTTCAAAAATATCGATATGGTTATTTGAAGGATTAGCAGAATTGCCTACTAATATGTTTTTACCATTATTATCAATTTCATCATTTAAATCAATAAAATCCTCAAGGTTACCATAAGAAAAAGGTAAAAGTTTAGCTTTAGTATTTATATTTTCCTTTATTCGATAATAATCTTCGGGTATAACTGGAGAAATATAATTTACTCTTTTAATTGCTCGTTTTAAATCTCCATAATAAGACAATCTGCCAATTTTATTTTTGTAATAACAGTAGTATAAAGGATAAAATACAAATTTTATAAAAAAATATATACTCTTCTTAAATTCTAACTTATTTCTACCTAACAATTTTTTAGTTCTTAATGTATATAAATACTTTTGCATTTTAGGAAGGTAATAACCATCAGCTCCCCAGAACATCCATACAAATGTCACATCTTTTGATGCTTCATTTACAATTTTTACCTTATCTTTATTTAATGCGTGTAATATTACAGCTTCATAATCAGTTAAGTTATTAATATATTTTTTAAAATTTTCGGATTCAGGATTTAAAGCAACAACTTTAGAAATGTTTTTTATATACTTAGGAGCATCATTTGTTATAAGATATTCATTTCTCCCGGGAAAAACCCTTTCTAAATTTTGGATTGCTTTATCCAAAAATACATTATCATTAGAGATATGTAAAATCATTTATTATCTTCCAAATACTTTATCTGCTTTCTCTATCTGTCCAGCAATCAATTCAAATTGGAAATCGGTTTTTTACATGAGCATATCTTCAATAGCTTTGGATATACATTACTTATGATTATATGCAATCATCTGAACACTAACAACAGGCTTATTATTTATATCACCCAGATTCGTTAATTAGCAAAATATCAAATCTATAATGGGAGGATGATAATTTTTCATTTTGACTAAAAAATTTACAAGAAAAATTATACTTATCCGCTAGAGTAATTATTTCATTTTTATTCCACCATTTACCTAAACCAAGACTTTTTCTTAGTAATTTAATCTTTATTAAATAATCGAATTTTTGTCTAAAAGTTCTAAAATAATTCCACTTCCTATCTGCATCCAAAATATCTGTAATATAAATTTTAGATCTATTAGGTAGTATAAAACTTAAATTATTTAATAACTCACTAAAATTACTCAGCGAGATATATTGAAGAGTGGCACTAATTAAGATCTTGTTATATCCATAATCAATTTGTAAAATTTTCTTATCAAGAATATTACCTTCATTATAATGTATATTGTCTCTGGATTTGTATTTTTTTGCGTTGGTAATTAAAGCATTTGAGAAATCTATTCCTATGACCTGCTTCACATAATTTGATAACTCATAAGTAACAATACCATTTCCACAACCCAGATCTAATAATATATCTTTTCCATTCAATGATAATTTATTTTTTATATTTTGGACATATAGATTAAACTCTTTCTTGCTTATGGGTTTTTGATTAACTGTTTTGCCAACCTGAAATAATAGATCATTTTCATCATTTATTTTAACTAATCTATATTTTTGCCAAAATTTATACCAATCAATCATATTTCACCTTATATTTTTATTAATTAAAATTATGGTAATTTCTCCAAATGAGCTATACAAATAAAAGTCTTATAATTTAGATTAGCGAATACTCATTTAACATTTTATTTATTTTCTCTGGATAATTAAACATCATCACATCAATTATTGAAAGCCAGGGAATAAACTCATTGTTTTGTTGTTTATATGAAATATATTTAGGTTTCAAGAAATAAAGATTGATATTTGAATTTTTAAACTTTTCTTTATCATACAATTCAGTCCCTCCAATAGCATTTATATAAATCGTTGCGTTTTCTTTTTTACATATATCTAAAACTCTTTCTTGTGAATTTAAGTCTTGATTTCCAAAAGATTCGGAGGCTATCAAAATTTCTGTTTTTATTTTTAAGTAATCCAAAATTCTAAATAACAAAGAAACATTTAATTTACTAATATAATAAAAATCTTCAGAGAATATTTCTTTTAATAGATTGAAAATTTCATTGAAATATGGAGCTTTAGAATAGTTATATTTTATTGTTTTTAAAAACTTATTTTTGAATCTTTGATAATTAACAATCTGAGTTTCATTTATCAAATAATTAGTACTGGCGTTGGTTACAGGTGTAGTAATGTATTGGGTTTTATTGGATACCATTATTCTATTTCTATTTATCCAACCGTTTTTTATATATGCTACATCATCATATACAACAAACTTATCGACAGCGTTGATCAATTGGAAATATCCAATGTATGGGAAAAAATAGGGTTGCATAATTGCTAATTTCATTTTTTTAATTTTATTATTTCAGAGATTAATTTTACATTTTCAATATCCAATTCCGGATAAATTGGCAAACACAGAACTTGCTCTGCAATTTTATTTGCTATTGGTAAATTATATTTACTTGTTGAATCAAAATTCTGATATGAAGAGAATTGGCTAATAAGTGGATAAAAATATCTGCGTGGAAATATGTTATTTTTCTTAAGAATTTCATATAATTCATCACGAGTTTTCCCGTACTTATTTTTATCTACAAAAATTGGGAAATAAGAATAATTTGCCGTAACATTAGGTATATAACTAAAGTATTTTATTCCTTCCACATTTTTTAAATATTTTCGATAATATTCAGTAATTTTCTTCCTTTTTGAAATATTATCTTCTACATATTTTAGTTGTAAAAGACCCATTGCTGCCTGCACCTCATTCATCTTTGCATTAATACCTACGGTTGCTACTTCAGTTTCACTATGAAAGCCAAAATTCTTTAAATCATCTATTTTGCGTTTCATATCTTTATCGTGACAAACAATTGCTCCACCTTCGAAAGTATTGAAAACTTTAGTAGCATGAAAACTAAGAACAGAAAGATCACCCCAATTAAGAATTGAATGATCATTTTGTTTTACATTAAAGGCATGAGCTGCGTCATAGATCACTTTTAAATTATGTCTATCGGCAATTGTCTGTATCCGTTCATTATCACAAGGATGGCCGTAAATATGTACAGGCATAATTGCTGTTGTTTTATTTGTAATCAATTCTTCAATTTTTTCGGGGTCAATATTAAGATTATTCTCATCAATATCACAGAAAACCGGAGTTGCCTTATTCCATACAATAGAATGAGAAGTAGCTACAAAGCTGTAGGGAGTTGTTATTACTTCTCCGGTAATTTCCAGAGCTTTCAAGGCAATTATAAGTCCAAATGTACCATTAGCAAAAAGACAAATATGTTTTACACCAAGGAATTCAGCCAATTCTTTTTCTAATTGTTGGTGAAATTGTCCATTATTCGTAAGCCACTTTGAATCCCAGATTTTTTCTAAATAGGGAATGAATTCCTTTAGATCCGGTAAAAATGGTTGAATTACATTTATTCGTTTATGTTTTTTATTCATGAATCACCTATTAATTTCTACTTTCAACTATGCTTATATTTATAAATTAATTTTTGATTACTGAATTTGAGGAAAACGGAAACAGGAAACAGGAGACAGGAAACAGGAGTCGGGAGACAGGAGTTGAGAGTCGGAAAAAATAGCAGGATCAAAATTTTTCTTTTCTGACTTTAATAAGTTTATAAAGCATTGCAGATATTTTTTGGGTAGTTTCAATATATTTGTTGCCAACTGATTTTTTTAATTCTCCATTTCTTTTTGCAATACACAATTGCGTTCGTAACTCAGCACAACTTCCTTTTGAGTAATTTAAAAACTGAATATATTCTTTATTTGAGCCTCGTTCATAACCTTCCGCAATATTTGAAGGAATAGAAACAGCTGATCGTTGTATTTGATTTTTCAAACCATAATCTTTGGATGTCTTAAGGTTTGTGTATATTTCTAAAGCAAGACGCATTGATTCTTTCCAAACTTCTAGGTCTTCAAATTTTTCGATTTTATTCTCCACCTTTCCTCCTCCGTTTTCCATTCTCCATTTTCTGCTTTCCCCGCCTTCTCCTTTCCTACTTCTTACTACCTACTACTTACTTCTTACTTAACCCATAACCCGAAACCCGTAACCCGTAATGCCCATCAATGCCTTTCTCCGTTCTCTTTTTTCCGTTCTCCATTCTCCATTCTCCGTTTTCCGCTTCTTACTACCTACTACTTACTCATTGCAAATTATGTCAACAATCCTTCCCGCTGTTTTTCCATCCCATAATTCGGGAATATTTCCTTCTTTAAATTTACCTGATAGAATCTCATTTGCAGCTATTTCAACTTTGTTCAAATCTGTTCCTATTAATTGATTCGTTCCAATTTCGACTGTACTCGGCCTTTCGGTGTTATCTCTAACAGTTATGCACTGAACACCGAGATAAGTCGTCTCTTCTTGAATTCCACCACTATCGGTAATAACTAAAAGTGCGTTTTTTAAAAGAGTCAAAAAATCAATATATCCAGCCGGTTCTATTGAAATCACATTATCATTAAAACTAAAACCAAACTTTTTCATATTCTTTTTTGTTCGTGGATGAATTGGAAAAACAACTTTTTTCTTTTCGGCAATATTGTTGAGAAATTTTACCAATTTTGCTAAATATACTTTAGTATCTACATTTCTTGGTCGATGAAATGTTACTAATATATAATCACTCTTTTCAATCCTCAACTCTTTCAAAATATTTGACTCTTCCGTTTGTGATAGAAAATGAACTAAACTATCGATCATTATATTACCAACAAAAAATATTTTCTCTTTTGCAATTCCTTCATTCTGCAAATTTTCTAAACCACTTTTTTCTGATACAAAAAGGTAATCTGCAATAACATCGGTTAAGATACGATTAATTTCTTCCGGCATTTCCCTATCAAAACTTCGTAATCCGGATTCGACATGTGCAATTGGAATAGATAATTTTTTTGCCACTAAACTACACGCCAGAGTAGAATTCACATCTCCAACTACAATAATTAGATCAGGTTTTTCCTTGATAACAATTTTCTCAAACGACAACATGATCTTTGCTGTTTGTTCCGTATGAGAGCCGCCACCAATACCAAGATAAAAATCAGGAATCGGTAATTTTAATTCCTTAAAAAATATATCGGACATTTTTTTATCAAAATGCTGCCCTGTATGACAAATTAAATGTTGAACTTGATCTTTATGTTTTTGAAATTCTCTGTACAAAGGAGCTATTTTTATAAAATTTGGTCTTGCTCCGACTACTGAAATTATTTTTTTCATTTAATTCTCTATGCTCCATTTTCATTTCTCTGTTTTTTACTTTCCGTATTCTTCGATTTTCCAACTATTTGATTGGGTGTTGGGTGTTGGGTGTTGGGACAACTAACATCATTTATTATTTGATCTATATTTAATTAATTTTGATAATTTTTTTGAAATTAATTCACATTGACTTACAATATTTTCTTTTTCTTCTATATGTATCGTAAATAATTCTTTTATCTTAGAATTGCGTCTGAAAATTTATATAAAAAATATCGTTATTTAAAAAATCTTTGACTTCGTTAATCTTCTCGGAACGATACACATAATTCAAAAGAACCTTAAAATTTTTAGAATATATAAAATTCATTCCAATAGTAAAATTAGAATATTTTTTTATATCGCTTGCGTCCGGATCCGAAATGTAATAATCATACCTTATAATAGGCTCTATTTTCTTTATTTTATAACCAAATACTACCTGCGCTCCGGAATAAACTGTTTTCACATTATCATTTGTATTATTTCCCTGAATATACTCTCCCTTTGCATATATCTTAGAACTGTTATATAAGCAATGGAAACCTATGGAAGTCTTCTCGGAATTAATTAGAGACTCATTTCCATCTATAAAAAAACTGCCAATTTTTAATTGTCTAAAAAGATTATATTCTATCCTTGCAAAAAGCTGAATCGCTTCATTTCCAGAATAATCTGAATTACTAACACTTGGAGTAAAAAGGTTATTTGCATCAGGATTTCCTGCCATTAGTGCATATAAAAGCTTTTTATTAAATAGGGTTCCGTATATCTGGACGCCAATAGTTCTGTAACTTGAAAGTCCACTATTGTTACTCCAATTTTTAACAAACATTGCCCTTTCAACAAATTTCAATTTGCTCACAGAAGTAACTGCTCCTGATATCGAACCCGGAGTCGCCTGTTTTCCAATTTTCATATAAACATTTTTAAAAAATTTTATATCAATTGCCGCATCCAAAATCGAAGGTTTTTGTTTATCATAGGCAAACTGCATATACCATTTCATACTCTTATTAAGATTGCCATAAGATTTCAAGCGTGTCCTTCTGAGATTAAAGCCCGTTGAATATCCGCTTTCAGAGCTATCCATTCCAATCGCATACCAGATATGCATCAAGCCTTTAAATCTGACCTCATTTTCCTTATATTTTTTATTGTTTTTATCCGAAGCCAATAAATTAATTTGACCAATAATAAAAAATAAAACTATAATTACGATTAAATATTTTCTAAACAAATAAAATTTTTCCATATTAATTGACGACACTCTTCTCTGTTTCTAACTTTTATAATCTTATTCATTTTTATTTTATACTACTTATTTTTTACTACTTACTACTTAATCCACTTTCCGATTCTAATTTTAATTGAGCAAGGTGAGATAAAACCGGAATTTCATTGATATCTTTTCCCAATGGAATTATTTAGGCTAAACATATGTTTTAATAAGTGTCCCTATTCCTAATATTATAATCAATATTCCCAGAATCAGATGCATCTTTTCTTTTTTCAAACTTCTTGTGGTGAAGGCACCAAATGGTGCAACAAGAACAGAGCCCAATATCAATGCCAATATTAATTCCCATTGAAACATTTTGGGAGAAAACATTTTACTAAAGAATTCTGAAACAGATACACTCATTACAGAGCCATTAAATTCACCTATACTTCTCACAATTAAGTATGTAAGAAATCCTATTATACAGATTGGAGCTTCAGCGAGAGTAGTAACTCCAATAGCTCCTTTATGTCTTTGACCGGCCAATATTTGTCCGGATGTAACTACAGGACCAAATCCTCCTCCGGATAAACCTTTATTAAATGCACTCACTATTCCTATACCTATCATCTTTTTCCACGAAAAATTGAATTTGGAATTCCTTAAGGTTATTATACCCATCACTAAAACAAGAACACCTATGTATGTTTTCAATACAATCTCAGGTAAATTTATAGAGATTATTGCAGCAAAGATAGTTGCGATAATTCCAAAAGAAGTGATTACGAAAACAATCTTTAAATCTTTTGATTTCGCATTAAAGGAAACATTACCGAATTGGTGGTGAAATATTGACGCAGTTAAACCACCAAATGCCTGTGATATCAAAATTGCAGGAATGGCAACTAAAGGGTTAAAACCCATTATTATTAATACTGGGGACAGAATCGTTCCATAGCCCATCCCTAATGCGGAATCCAACCACTCACAGAAAAAAGCTATTACTAATATTAAAACGAAAATCCCAATTGTGATTTCCATATTCATTCCTCCTCTTTTATAAAATTGAACATTTTTGCATGATTTTTTTAAAATATTGTAAATTGTTTAATATATGATTTTTATTATTTCGAGTGAAAATAGAAATGATTTGTATAAAAGTGGATTGTTTTTTATATGATCATCTATTCCATATTTTATCTTTCTGCTAATAAAATTCCCTTCTTTTCTTTTATTTTTAAAACTTTAATCTTTGTTTTTTCCACTTTCTACTTTCTAATTTCTGTTTTCACTTTCCATATTCTTCGATTTTCCAACTATCTGATTGGGTGTTGGGTTTTGGGTGTTGGGTGTTGGGTTTTGGGTATTGGGTTTAATTTGCTTTTTCTCAAATTGCTAATTCTAGGAGTTAAATTTTATATTATTTTTTCTCACCTGCAACCCGTACCTCGAAACTCGCAACCCCACCTACAAATGCCTATAAATGCCTATTAATGCCCATTTCCCTTCTCCATTTTCCGTTTTCCGGTTTCCGTTTCCTTTTTTCTAATTTCTAATTTCTAATTTCTGCTTTCTAATTTCTAATTTCTTACTACCTACTTCTTACTACTTACTTCTTTCTCCTTTCTCCGTTTTCAAATTCACTCATTTTCTTTTTATTTCTGAAACTATTTTTTTGAAATCTTCTGTCTCTTTTCTTACCTGTTGAACAAAACTATTATCTTCGATCGTTCCAATTGCAGCTGTCATCTCATCCATATTTCTATAAGTCGCTTGACGGAAAGGATTATCAAAATCTTTTTTTCTAGAGATATATACCTGTTCATTAATATATTCTTGGATCTCTTCTCCCCTATCTAATACGGATATCCATTGTTCTTTTGTCGGATTATCTGTTCCTAATATTTTACAAAATATTGCATACGCATGTTTCTGTTTTTCTAATTGATAATCATTCCATAACTCATCGTATCTATTGTGAATATCATTCCAATTCTTTAATTTTCCCGATCCAATATCTCTTCGAAGCTCTTCAACATCTTTTTGTGGAATTAGCTGACCACCTATATTTTCCCATTTTGTTTTGCGTTCACCTGCTAAAGTATTTTTTAGTGATGAAAAATTTAAGCTTGGGTTACTGTTTAGATACTCGATAAGATTTTTAACAACATATAAATACAACATTTCGTTGTAAGCATGATACGCTTTGTAAAATTTTAATATTACAACTTTACGTCGGGATTTTTCCATGTTTTCACCTAAAACTTCCAGATCTTTTGTTTGCGCCTTTGTTCCAGACAGCAGTTTCTTACCAATTGCAATAAGTTTTTTATCATCTTTATCTTTAATAGATTCCCCTTTTTTGCGAAGATCTGCTTTAGCTGTCCAAATTTCTAACAATTTGCGAGCTGTTAATATCTCTTCGATCGTATCCGGTGCAAGGTAATCAAATTCAATATTTTGGATCTTATTCTTACGATTATCACGTTTATGAAATTTCCAAGAATTCCTAGCCAAAGCATACATATTATATAACCACCAAAATGCGGGTAATATTTCTAATTGATCTTTAGATCCATTGTTATTAAGAAGTGAAAACGGTAGAGTGATATCAAGTTCTGCCGGATAGGCTGCTTTTGCCAACAAAATAAAAGATGTGAATCTACTGGGATGTTTGATACTTGTATTCAATCCCGGCCAAAATCCACGTCCTGCTTGGATTTCATTATCATTAGCTCTGCTATTATGATTTGAACCTATTGTAGCTCCGGCAGCTATATTGCTTTGTCCCATAATAACTGAAGCAATAAGAAATGAATTGTTATGATGTTGTTCATGAGCAGGAAAAATAAGATTATTCAGAACTTCACAACAGGAAATCGTTGAATTATCGCCTAAAAATGAATTGATAAGTCGAGCTCCATATTTGAGATTTGAATTTTCACCTAAAATAAAACGAACACCTTTACATCCGTAGAAAATATTGCATCCATAACCAATAATACCATTAACGAGCTCTACACCTTCACCAATTTGAGTAGGTAATGCTTCTGAGGAATTAACTGTCAGATTCTTTAATTTGTTGGCTCCTTTTACATAACAATGAGAACCAAATTTTACATCTTTTAAAATACTAGAATTCTTTATTACACTCTGCTCACCAACTATACCATAAAATCCACGATGAATATCAAAACTGTTTTGCGTGATCTCTAATAATTTTTTTTGTAAAGCACTATCATCTCGATATTTTGCCCAGAGATATGCATCGGCAGTTATCATACCATCAAAAGGAATAACTTTACGACTACCTACTTCGTTCATGATATCCAACCACACACGCACATCTTCCGATTCACCCTCTTTAATAATCCCATTTCCAAATTTTGCATGATTAGTTGTATGTATTTCATCAATATTAAATAAAACACAACGATCACCAATAATGAAGTGCGATAAATACTTAACATTATGAATAGCAACATCATCGCCAATATCACATGATATTATTAAACTGTTCGTAATTCCAACAGGTAATTTCAACTCGTGATGTTCTAGAGCCACATCTCTTATATTTCCAATTCTTACCAGTCCATAAAACTCATTGTGATTAATTTTTTGTGGGTTAAATTGATCGGTAACAAATATCTGATCCCAATCATCTGAAACATTGTCATTTTTTTTAAGCTCAATAATTTCAGAAGAAAGTAAATGACGCCATCGATCTCTTGGCCATAAAGTTTGACGATTACGATAAAAATACTCATCTTTTCCTTTTTGTAGGAATTCACTTGGAATAAAATTATTTCCGATATTGTCTGTTTTTCTTATTAAAACTTTAGACATATTTTAAAATCCCTTCATTAAATTGATATATTGCTTAATTGTTAAATCGCTCTTCGCTGCGGTATTTGCCTTCGGCGAGACGGGAAAATGCGAAAAAGAGAGGGGGTGACAAGGCGATAAGGCGGCGAGACAGTTGATTATTTTAAAATCCATTTTTGAGGATTTCTTATCATATTTACAATCATAGCGATAATATGATCATATTTGTCAAAAAGTCTATCATATATATCACTATCAATGTATTTGCATCTTAATGAAAATTCCAACCAAACCTGTGTTTCTGCTGCTTCACCTTTTTACCCAGTGTAATAATTAAAGAGGGAAACCGTTTTTTGTGTTTTTTATACGATTTTTAATATAGCGACGACCATAAGTTGTTTTAAGATATTTCTCTCTGTGAATTGCATCATCTAAACTAAAACATACTTCATAATAGATCAATTCAAAAGGTCGCCGTTCTTTCGTAGATAATACATAACCTTTACTATGTTTTTTTAATCTTGAATCTAAATCTTTTGAACTGCCTACATAAAAACAATTATCTTTTAGGCTTCGTAAAACATAAGTATAATATTTATTAATCATAATATAATTGTATTACACTGGGCAGGTCAGACAATTTTGCAATAAAGGCTTTTTCATATCTTCTTTTACGAAATGCTTCTTGCCCTGTGGAATAACGGTTACAAAATGTCATTTTTCAGCCTATTCATTAGATATCTATGCCCATAAGTTGATTTTAAATATTTCTCACGATGCAAAGCATCATTTTGATTTCTACAGGCTTCAAAATAAACCAATTCAAAAGGAATTCTATATTTTGTTGATTTAACTTTCCCAGAATTGTGTTCTAAAATTCTTTTATCTAAATTCTCAGTATAACCAATATACAGCATACCATCCTTTTGACTTCTTAGAACATATGTAAAATACATAATCTATTCCACGGGGCAGGCAATATTAGCAGTAACTAAACGTGAACTACGTCTAATTTGGTCTGTTAAGGAATATCGTTCATCTTTGGGGAAGTTTTTTGTTATTTCAAAAATTTCCATTGCAGATTTAAAAGAAAGTTTATACACTTCCAAATCATTATGTGTCTTAATTTTCATATTAAACCTCTTATGTATTTTTATTTTCTCGCTTTGTCGCTAAGTTGTCCTGTCTCAAAATCTCCCTGTCTCAAAGTCACAAAATCACAAAATCTTTAAATCTCCGTTTTCTACTTACTTCTTCCTACCTACTTCTTACTCAACCCGCAATGCCTACAAATGCCAATTAATGCCGTTCTTTCTCCTCCATTCTCTGTTTTTGCCTTCGGCAATATTTATGGATATTGGTTGATATTCGTACAATTATTAAACATTCGCACAAGTATTCGCACAACATTGTTCGAACAGTATTATTTAGTACGAATGACATAATAAGTATTCTTGCCTTTGCCTTTTCTGGAAATTTTCTTTGAATTCTAATTTCCTACTTTCTGGCTGTTTAATTTTATTTAATATTTCCATAATATACTTTTATTTTAAAAGCTTTCTAATTTTTTTTTTCTGCTTTCTTACTTCTTACTACCTACTTCTTACTCAACCCGAAATGCCAATCAATGCCAATCAATGCCGTTCTTTCTCCTCCATTCTCTGTTTTTGCCTTCGGCGGTATTTAGACGGGAGACAGGAGGCAGGAGGCAGGAGACGGGAGACAGGAATTAGTATGTAGTATGTAGTAAAAAAAACAAAAAAAAATTATGAGTTATAACAGAACTTTTCAGGATTATTTATTAGACTATTTAACATTTTTTCGATTTCTACACAAATTGATATCATATTATAATGATCTTTTTTATTAATATATGCCAAATCTAACGACATATCAAGCCATACTTCAGTTTCTGAGGCTTCTCCTAAGCAATCACTTATTTTGTTTACAAAAGCTTTAACATAACGCCTTTTTGACCATGCTTCACTTAAGTTAGCTGGAATTGATCGTGAAGAACGTCGAATTTGGTTTGTTAGAGAATACTTTTCTTCCAGAGGAAAAAACTTGGTTATTTTGAATATTTCCAAAGCCAGTTTATATGATTTTTCATAAACTATTAAATCTCGAAAACCCCTATATTCTTTACTTTGTTTCACTTCTTACTTCCTACTTCTTACTACTTACTTCCTACTTCTTACTACTTACTTCCTACTACCTACTACCTACTACCTACTACCTACTTCTTTCTCCGTTTTGTTCGTTGCTAAAAAATAACGATCAACATCCACCCATAAAGACAAATTAAAATAAAAATTGCTGGACTTTTTTCCACTATCATGATCTAAATTATTTATATTCTTATATCCCAATTGTAAATTAGAATGGATATGGTTATTATATTCGTAGTGTAATGTGCTGTAAATTCTGTTAGTAGTTTCAACTATACCATAGGGAATTTTCTCTGAATAGCCGGTTTCCATTGTAACATCTTCCCAGGGAGTTGTGAATTCTCCTCTGATTGTTCCTTCTCCCTTACGGATCAAATCATAGCCACATTCTAATCTAACCTTTGGATTCATCCATCGATCTAATTGGAACTGAAAACGCTGAAAATCCGTACCTAACCAATATCCTATCGGTTGATTACGATGTAGAAAATTTTCATAGTTTATTTGTGTATTATATGTGCGATTCCGTACCTGAGTGAATTCACACCAACCATTAATATCTTTCCATAGATCAATTCCTTCAATTCCTAATATAAAACCAAGTTCGTTAGGTTCCAGATCACCTTTAACTTCCTCGTCTACCTGAAAATCATCAATTAGTAATTCGCCATAAAATTTATATCTGTTCTTCCAATAATAAGCAACATCCAAATAGATCATAGCATTTAGGTGTTTGGGATCGTTATGTTGCGCAAAATATGATATGGAAAAAGGATTGGAGAGTGTGAAATCCAACGATTGATCTTCTCCTCCATATAATCCTGCTTGTGCTCCACCAAGATATAAATTATCAAATGGATTCCACTCAATTCGCACTGCTGTTAAATAACGCTGAGCATTATCTACAGTATTCAACTGAGACATTATTGTTTGAAATGATAATCTATTGGAGCGCACTTTCAGACTCAGCATATCAAAAGGTCTTGAAGCATCGGAAATCAACAATCTTCCTCCTTTACCGTATCCCCATTTTACATAATCACGACCATATTTTAATTCCAAAAAAGAGGTGTTATAGGCAATATAAACCTGTTCTTGATAACCTGCCCAACCGCGCCATTCATCACCAATGTAGAGAGGATCATCAATAAGACCACGGTCAATTATATCATTATACTTTATTGTAATGTTATCATTTAAAGATAAGGATGACTTGATACGTATAAAACTTTTATTGCTTGTCTCACCTGATTGTTCAAAATTAGCTGAACCCGTTCCACCCAATTTTATATATGAAAAACCATTTCTATCATTTTTATTATGCAAATATTCAAGTTCTCTCTTCAATTCCTCTTTTATGCGATTTAATTCAATAGATGTTGTTTTCTTAATATCATAGCTTGGTTGTTGTAAATTATTTTTTTTCACATCACTCTTTAATCTTACATTTTGAATATCACTTTTTTCATTTTGTATAATTGCTCTTGCAATTTGCATTCTGGTATATGGCTGGCAACCCTGCTCAAGATCACGAAGATAACCCCCGATCTGAAGTTTTTCTATAGAATGATAGATCCAGTGAGTTGTAGGAATGGTTTCATTGAATTGAGCAATTAATGACAATGTAAATAAAAACAAACAACATAATATTTTTATAGATTTCATAATTTTTTTCTCTTTTTTAAAATAAGAAAGGAACAATAAGATGTTCCCGACTTTAATTGGTGATAATTGATGTGGATTTACCTCCAGAGATATTTGTTAGGAAAGAAGAAACGGGAATTAGTATGTAGTATGTAGTATATAGTATGTAGTAAAAAGATATTATGAGTTATAACAGAACTTTTCAGGATTATTTATTATACTATTTAACATTTTTTCGATTTCTACACAAATTGATATCATATTATATTATAGTATAAATAAATATTAAAGCAAAAAGCAGAAAGCAGAAATAAATTAAAAAAAGTCGCTTCTACTAATTAAATTTTTATTAATCATAATATATTAATTCTTATTGCTCTTTTTTGAAGTATTAATCGACGAACAGATTAATTTCATACACTCTTCCAATAAATCATAGGCTTTTTTTGCTTTTGAATAAAATAAATAATCGCTAAATATTAATAAATTTAACCAATATTTTGTTTCATAGCCTTCTTTTCGTGAAATACTTAGTTTTGCAATGAAATCTTTCTTTGATTGAGCAACAACTGCTTCATTTGAATTCGCACCAACAGAAGTGCCTGATTTAAGTAATTGTTTGGACATAATATATTCGTGTTTTTCTTTAGTTAAAAATTTATATAGTTTTATTATTTCAAGTGAAAGTAAAAATGATTTGTATAAAAGTGGATTGTTTTTTATATGATCATCTATTTCAAATTTAGTTTTCATATTTTACCTTTCTGTTAATAAAATTTCCTTTTTTTCTTTCTGCTTTCTGCTTTCCGATTTCTACTTCCTTACTACCTACTTCTTACTTAACCCGTAACCCGCAATGCCTATTAATGCCTATCAATGCCATTTTCCGTTCTCCCTTTTCCGTTTTCCGTTTTTCTTTTTCCCTTCTCCATTTTCCCTTCTCCCTTTTCCGGTTTCCGTCTTGTCCGTTGCTATTATTTATAAAACTCTTTTATTTTATTTGCCACATATTCAACTTGTTCTTCTGTCATCTCAGGAAATATCGGTAAAGATAATAATTTGCTTTGATATTTATAGGTAACCGGAAAATCTTTTGGGGTATGATTTAAGTAACCATACGCTTTAAGAAAAGGCAAACCAATTGGATAATGAATTCCGGAACTAATACTATTTTCTTTTAAAAATTCTTTCAATTCATCTCTTTTATTACTTCTGATGACAAACAAATGATAAACGGATGTAACACCATTTAACTCTTTTGGCAAAATAATTTTATTAAAGCCACTTAGTTTATCCCTGTACCAATTTGCAACTTTTCTTCTGTTAACATTCCATTCATCAATATATTTCAATTTAACATTAAGAACTGCTGCTTGTAAACCATCCAATCTGGAATTAATTCCTTCAAATTCATGATTGTATTTCTCAATTCTACCGTGATTAGCATACATTCTGCAATACTTTGCCAATTTATCATCATTTGTAACAATTGCTCCTCCATCTCCATAAGCTCCTAAGTTCTTCCCTGGATAGAAACTAAATATTGAGACATCTCCAAAAGTCCCAACCTTGCGATCTTTATAAAATGCACCATGTGCCTGTGCTGCATCTTCAATAACAAACAAATTATTTTTTTTTGCAATTTCCATAATCGAATCCATATCAGCAGGTTGCCCATAAAGATGAACAGGTATAATTGCTTTTGTCTTATTTGTAATTTTCTCTTCAATTTTATTTGTATCAATCGTATAATAATCAGGATGACAATCTACAAAAACAACTTTCCCACCTGCATTTGTTACAGCTTCAGAAGTTGCAATAAAACTATTTGCAGAAAGAATAACTTCGTCGCCATGTTTTAATCCTAATGCTTTTAAAGAAATTATTAAGGCATCCGTACCATTTCCTACTCCAATTGCATGATTAGTACCAATAAAATCAGCAAAATTTTTATTAAACTCCGACACAGCTTTCCCACCAACAAAGGCAGAATTTTCGATGACATTGCTTATCGCATTATCCATTTCAGCTTTTATTGAATTATATTGTGCTTTTAAATCTAAAAATGGTACTTTCATTTTAACTCCAAATTAACCACCGATATGCACCGATTTTAATATACTAATCTTTTAAACTCTAACTTATTTTTGCTACAAAAATTCAGGAGATAGCCTAATTTCAATTTTGTTGCTTTCAGATAATTAATCAATTGAGCATCATGAATATTTGTCAATTTTTCGCATACTTTAAGTTCTATAATAATCTTACTTTCAACTAAAACATCGGCAAAATACTCACCAACGACCATTCTATCATAAAATACTTTTAACGGAACTTGATTATTACAAGCTATTCCATTTTTCCTTAACTCATACAGCAACGCATTTTCATATACTTTCTCAAGAAAACCACTACCGAGTTCATTATATACTTTAAAAGCACAACCAATTATTTTATCGCTTAAGTCTTTTTCATAAATCATATTATCAAGATAATTATCGGTGTTATCGGTGGTTATAAATCTTTTATCCTCCTAGCCGGATTACCTGCATAAATTCCAGATTCAGTGATATCTTTTGTAACAACTGCTCCTGCTCCAACCACTACATTATCACAAATATTCACTGGCAAAATAGTTGCATTGGAACCAATTGAAACATGATTACCAATTCTCGTCGATTTCCATTTTGATGAATCACCTCCAGCTGGTTCGCCACCTTGGAACAGATCATTAATAAACATCACACCATGACCGATGAAACAATCATCACCAATTGTAACTAACTCACAAATAAATGAATGAGATTGAACTTTTGTTCGATTCCCAATTTCCGCATTTTTTTGTATCTCTACAAAAGGACCGATAAATGAATTATCACCAATTATACAATCATAAATATTTGATGGTGAAATTACTTTTACATTCTTTCCAAATTTAACATTTTTTATTTGAGATTTAAATAAAGTGGGTTCCATTAAATTCTCCCCAATTTACATTTATTTGGTTGAAAACGCAAAAAAACTTCCTTCCCAGTTTCAATTGATTCATAGATTGCATTAATTAATTCTAATGATTTTCTTCCTTCCAAGCCATCTACTAATGCTTTTTTATTATGAAGTAAAGATTCACAAACATTATCCAAATAACGTATATGTCCAAATCCATAAACATTTTCAGGATTTTCTTTAAAATTATCTACTATTTTTTTCATTTCCGCATCATTTTGATTCTCAAAATTCCATGTCTTCATTTCGTTAACTGCAAATCCTTCAATTACAACACTTCCCTTTTCTCCAAGAATGGATAATGACCCCTCCAGATCCTTAGGACGAGTTGCTGTAGTTGCTTCTACAACTCCAATAGCTCCATTTGCAAATTTGATAACGGCAACTCCGGTATCTTCTGTTTCGATATCAACTAAAGCAGTCCTACTTTTGGCAAAAACAGAAACTGGTTCACCCAACATCCATTCTAAAAGATCAATATGATGTGAAGCCTGATTTGCAAAAACTCCGCCATCCATTGCCCAAGTTCCTCGCCATTCGTCTTGATCATAATATTTTTGTGGACGACACCAACGTACTCTGACCGTACCCATAACAAGTTTACCAAAATTACCTTTTTCTAAAGCTTCATGTAATTTCATTACAGGTAAATTATATCTATTTTGCTTTACAACAAATAATTTAACTCCAGCCTCATCACAAGTACGGATCATTTCATCTGCATCTTCCAATGTTAATGCCATTGGCTTTTCTACTACCACATGTTTTTTGAATTTTTTAACTATATCTATGGTGTACTTTGCGTGATTACCACTTTCGGTTAAAATATTTACTACATCTATTTCAGGATGCTCACTAAACATATCATCGTAGGATTTATAGAAAGGTATCCCAATTTTTTTACCAACTTTTTCAGCACGATTCCCTTGCGGATCAGACACAGCTACCAATTCTGTTTTATCTGTTAAGTGTTTTGTTAATACCTCAATATGTTTTTTTGAAATTCGGCCACAACCGATTAGTGCAAATTTTAATTTATTCATGTAAACTCCTTTTCAACCACTAATTTTGCAACTAACCCCAGTGAAATAAAAATAAAAGAAAATTTCACGGGACAAGCAGAAACCAACAATAATTAACTTCTTTATATTCTTTTGTTTGTTTTGTTAGTATTGTTCGTTGCTATTGGCCTTAATTCCTTTTGTTAGTCTTGTTCGTTGCTATTATCTTAGTTCTTTTTGTTCGTCTTGTTCGATTTGTTCGTTGCTAATTACCCTTAATTCCTCTTGTTAGTGTTGTTCGTTGCTATCAGCCCTAATTCTTTTTGTTAGTGTTGTTCGTTGCTAATTACCCTTAATTCTTTTTGTTCGTCTTGTTCGATTTGTTCGTTGCAATTAGCCTTAATTCTTTTTGTTCGATTTGTTCGTTGCTATTAACCTAAAATTTGGAATACGAATAATCTTAAATCCCATATCATCGTTGGGAAAATTTATTAACAAACCTAATTTGTAATTTGCTGCAACTAAATAATTTAGTAACTGGGCTTTATGAATAGATAAAATTTGTTTAACAGTTTTCAATTCAATAATAATTTTATCATCAACAACAAGATCCGCATAATAATTACCGATGATCCTATTTTTATAACTAACTTTTATTTCTTTCTGAGTTTCAACTTCAAAACCTAATTCATCTAATTCTATTTTAAGTGCATTTTCATAGACCTTCTCAAGAAAACCATTACCTATTTCTTTTCTAACTTCAATACAAGCCTGTTTTATTTTATAAAATTCTTCTTTATAAATTAATTCAGTCATAGACATACCTTTTTTTATTATTAGTAATTAAAAAACCAACAAAACTAACTCCTAATAATCTTTTTGTTTGTTTTGTTAGTGCTGTTCGTTGCTATTGACCTTAGTTCTTTTGTTTGTTTTGTTAGTGTTGTTCGTTGCTAATTACCCTTAATTTTTTTTGTTCGTCTTGTTCGTTGCTATCAGCCCTAATTCTTTTTGTTAGTATTGTTCGTTGCTAATTAACCTTAATTCTTTTTGTTGGTCTTGTTCGATTTGTTCGTTGCTATTTTCTAATCGCTTCTTATTTTATTTGTTACAATATTATAAACTGCCATCCAAAAGAATTTAACATCAGTCCAAATAGGATGTTTCATTTTTTGTTTCATATAAATTTCTTCAGATTTAATTCTATATTCTACACCTTTATCCATATTTAAAGATACATAAGTTGGAATACATCCAGGTTTGAATTTTTCTCTTTTTTGTTTAAATTCAATAGGATAATTTTTTAGATATTCATCACTAAATGCTCTGATGCCTACAAGAGACAAATCACCTTTTATCCAATTATATAGCTGAGGAATTTCATCAATCCAAGTTTTTCTTAAAAAATAACCCCAAGAAGTTTTCCTAAAATCATTTTTAAGTTTGCCATTATCTTTATAACCATAAGCTTTAGCCATATAATTATGCAGATATTCAGAATATGGATGCATAGTGCGAAATTTATACACAAATATCTTTTTACCGTTTTTCCCAATCCGTTTCATTTTAAAAAGTGGACCATACGAGGGACTAGAATCATTTCCAGGTTCTTTTACCTTCTTAGCAATAAAATATAGCATATTATCTAATTGCTTTATTGCGATAACTTCAAATCCACAATAATACAATCTGCCAAGTCCTTCTGCCTTTGAAATTGCTCTGTTTTTTCCATTTGTTAATAAAAAATATATCTTCTGTAAAAATGGTAATTTGGGGAATACTCGTTTCCAAATAAAATCAAAAACATAAAAGAACATTGCAATGAAATATGGGTATTTTTTTAAATAACGGGAATACCTTGCCTTGATCGGTTCAAATAATCCGATATATATCCCATTTAATTGTAATTTTTCATTTACTTTAATAAAATATTTATTGATCTGTCGTAGATCATTTATTTCATGCAAATTCATAAATAATTCAAGATATTCATCCGGAATGATTTCAATATTATATGGATCTCTTGATTTGAGAATTTCTGATTTTCCTACTTGAATTGAATCTAATTCTAAAGAATTATTAATAAACTCAAACAATTTTTTGTTTTTTCTCAAATATACATAACTTAACTTTTCTTTTAATGATTGTATTTCAGAAGTTGGTGAAGCAATTTTATGCCTTCCATCCTGGAATTGTTCTTCACTATCTATTAATATGGTTTTTGCTTTTATCTCATTTACGGAAAAATATTTTATTGCTACTTCGTCTGTTTTTTGAGGATGCCTAATTATAAACACAAATGTTATTAAAATAAAATAAATACTTGAAAATATTAGCAAAGATTCAAGAATTACTACTTGGTTTTTAGGATGTAATCTAAGAATAAATAAATTAAACAATATTAAACTCATAAAAAATATAAGTGATTTTATATGAGGATAAATTGCTTTAAAATAATTTTCTTTAACAGAAATACTAAATTGATGAGTGTAAAATGAACTTACAAGCCAAATAAAATAAATTATGGCATAAAAAATAAAATAATATTTACTTGGGCTAACAGGTAGATAATATTTTGCCATTAACACAATTGCTACTGTTAATAACAAAAATTCAAATAAAAAAGTGGAAAAACTATTAATTTTTAGTGTTATAAATAAATGCCTTTTGAATAGTAATCTTATTTTTAATTTATACCTGATTGTTTCAATTAGTACTTCAACAAAAAAGGATATTGTTAATGAAAGTAATAATACCCAACGGGAGATGTCTATCATTTCAACTTTAAATGAGATAAACGCTATTATTCCCAACATTAGGAAAAATGCATTTATATTTGGTTTAATATATGCTGAAAAACTTTTAGTCGTAATTTTAACAAATTTCCTTGTTACCAAAGAGGAAAATGCCCAAGCACCTATATAAATACCAAAATATTTT
>JAUVLI010000104.1 GCA_030600775.1 Fidelibacterota bacterium
ATTGGGAATGGGCTATGGAACAATCCTGGCCCCCGTGCTCATCATCATGGGCTTTGATCCCCTGATCGCGGTACCGGCGATCTTGCTCTCCCAGGCCTTCGGAGGGTTTACCGCCTCGGTATTTCACCAGCGATTTAAAAATGTATCTTTTCACCCCGACTCCAAGGATCTGAAAATCGTATTTGTTATCACCGGTTTCGGGATTCTGGCCACAATCTTTGCCGCCTTGATCTCCATTAACCTTCCCCGGGTGGTTTTAAAGACCTACATCGGGGTTCTGGTTATGATTATATCTTCGGTTTCGACAATATCTATTTTTCCCTTTAAAAGATCGGATTTATTCAATGCAACAATGATCGGCACATCTGTTCGAGAGCGAATATTTGCAATTTCATTTTCTACAGAATCCATCCGAGTTACATCGGAAATCAAGAGTATAATATCACCTTTTTTTATAATTGAATTTGTCCTTTCAATTCCAATTTTTTCAACTTCACTATTGGACGATCGTAAACCGGCAGTATCGACCAATCGAAATAAATTCCCATGATGTTTGAATATTTCCTCAATTGAATCTCGTGTAGTTCCGGGTGTATCGGAAATTATTGCTCTATTTTCTTTTAATAATGCATTCAACAAACTTGACTTTCCAACATTAGGTTTCCCAACAATTGGAATCAAAACGCCTTCTTTTTTTATTTTTCCACTATCATAAGAATTTGTTAATTTTTTAAGTAGTCTAATAGAATTTTCAATTTTATCTTTAATTTTATTTTTGGGCAATGGATTTATTTCCTCTTCGGAAAAGTCCAATTCCAATTCTAAAATTGAGGCAATATCGATAAGGCCATTTTCTATTTTATTGATCAATTTTGACAATCTTCCTTCCAAAACATCTTCAGCGATTTTTTGACTATTGATCGAAACAGAATTTATCACATCGGCGACAGCTTCTGCTTGCAAAAGATCAAGTTTTCCATTAACGAATGCACGGCGTGTATATTCCCCTGGTTCTGCCAAACGAATTCCAACCGAATGCAATAACTTTAAAATTCTGTTCGGAGTTGTAATTCCGCCGTGGCATGAAATCTCTACAATATCTTCACCCGTATATGAATGCGGCGATTCAAAAAAAGTTACTACCACAGAATCAATTATACTTTTCATTTTATAATCTATAACATGAGAAAAAGTTGCTATTCGTGGCTTAAGTTCATTTATTTTTAATATTTTTAAAGATGCGGATAATGCATTTTTGCCGGATATCCTGATGACAGCAATTCCACCTAAACCAACAGGAGTGGCAATTGCACAAATAGTATCTTCCGATAAATATTTATTTTTCACACTGAAATTATTTCTTTTTTGATTTGGGTTTTATTTCGCTAAATTGTTTTTTTACAGAAGCTTCAACAGCAGGATTTATCATATATTTCTGTTGCAAAATAGTGAATAAATTAAAAAGTGTATAATAAAAAACTAAGCCAGACGGGAAATTATTAAAGATCAACAACATAAATATTGGCATGAAATACATCATATATTTCTGTTGCGGATTAGAAGAATCCGTTCCACTTAACTTTTGTTGAATTATCATCATTCCAGCCATAATAAAAGGTAAAACGGCAACTGTATTCCCATACATTGGAATATCGAAAGGTAAAGTGAAAATTACATCGGGACTACTTAAATCCTTTATCCACCAAATAAATGGCTCGTTCCTCAATTCAATTGTTGTTCTAAAAACATTGAACAATGCAATAAGTAAAGGCATTTGTATAAGCATCGGCAGACATCCGCCAAGTGGATTCACTCCATATTCTTTATACATTCCCATTGTTTTTTTATTTAACTGCTGTTTATTATTACCATATTTTTCTTTTATTTCTACTAATTTCGGTTGTAATGCCTGCATCTTTTTCATTGATTCGTAACTTTTGTGTGTAAGCGGATAAACTATAAGTTTGATAATCAATGAAAACACTAAAAGAACAAAACCATAGTTAGGAATAAACTTGTGTAGAAATTTTAATAGCCACAGAATACCGATTGAAATTGGTTGAACTATTTTCCATCCCCAAATAGTCATCTGTTCCAAACCAATATTAAAACTCGATAAATAATCTTCTTTAAGAGGACAAATTAAAAGTTTAAATTGATCTGAATGTCGGTTTGCGTTTGGTAATCTCATAGTAACTGAGGCGGAAAAATCACGAGATTTATCGTCTTTAATTCCGGATATGGTGGCAGATATTCCATCTTTTGAAGTCGGAATAATTATACTTGCAAAATATTTTGACCGTAACGATATCCATTTTGTATTTCCATCTGTCTTAATTTTTCCCGGTTTTTTCTTAAGTTGCAATTCTACTAATTCATCTCCAACTTTCGAATACACATAACTATATTGTAAATCCGGCTCTTTCAATTTTTCTGTGATATTAAAATCGGTATTCCAATTCAAATTGTACTCTGAATTTGGTACTTCATTTCTATAATTTTGGATATCAACTTCTAAATCAATATCATATTTATCGGGATAAAAAGTAAAATTCTTAGTGATCGTCATCCCATTTTTTAAAGTTAAATTAAACTTCAAATATAACGGAACATCGATTTCAACCGTATCAAGATCTTCATATTCGACAAACTTTTCAGAATAGAATGGTACACCGGTGAACTCCATTTTCTCTTGATATTTATTTGTATATGAAATATTTAAATTAGTTTGTCCATCTTCTTTCAATAATCTGACCGGCTTTTTATTCCACAAAAAATAGTCGTGAAAAATATACTGATCAATTGTGCCACCACCTAAATTTGACAAAGTCAAAGTATATTTCTTGTTTTTGATCACGATTGATTTTGCTGTTATATTATCATCGGAAATGTTAAGATATTCCGATGTTATGGATTCAATAGCTTGACTTTCAGCAAGATCTTCTTCAACATTCTTTGTAGATCTTTGTATATTGTTTTGTTTTTCGAAAGTAGCGGCGTTTTGTCTTGCAACTGCTCTTAATGAATCCTGCTGAGCTTTTCCCGGGTTTAACCACTCATTATATTTTGGCATCATAAACAAAACAATGGCAATAACCACAAATGCAATAATAGTATTTTTTTCAAACAAAATCATTCTCCTTTTTTTGGCACTGGATCATATCCGCCTGCATGAAATGGATGACACTTCAAAATGCGGCGAATAGATAAATATGTTCCTTTAAAAAATCCATGTGTTTCAATCGCATCTATTGAATAATTTGAACAAGTCGGCTGGAAACGACAACTTGGCTTCGTATATGGCGATACCACATTTTGATAAATTTTAATTATAAAGATCAATATTTTTTTCATTATATTTTTATTAATGTTTTTTTCAAATCTTCTGAAATTTTATTTAAAGCATTTTCTAATGGAATTTTTAACAATATCAAAGCATATAAATAATTTGATTTAAATAATTCTTTATTCTGTCTATAAAATTCTTTTAAATATCTTCTGCCTCTATTTCGTTTAACTGCATTACCGAACTTTTTTCTTGTTGTAAATAGGATTGCTCTGTAATTATATTTAAAAAAAACCACCGTTGTATATTTCCCTTCTATTGAACTTCCATTTTGAAAAAGTTGGGAAATATCTTTTTTATTTGATAAAATTTCATTTTTCTTTAAAAAATAATTCATGAAGAAACTGTTAATCGCTTACGACCTCTTTTCCTTCTATTTGATAATATTGCACGACCGGCTTTTGTTGACATTCTTTTTCTAAAACCGTGTTTGTTTTTTCTTTTTCTATTACTTGGTTGATATGTTCGCTTCATTTTATTCCTCTAATATTTTAATCCTCTAATTTTCTAATTAGCTTGGTAATATGCTAAAAAAATATTAAAAATACAAATTATTTTTAAGTTAAATCTAAACTCATCACTGAAATTATTAAAAAACCAGTTTAATTCATTGCAAAAATAATTTAAAATTGACTCCTTCCATTCTCCGTTCTCCCTTTTTCCTTTTACATTTTACATTTGCTATTTTGAAATAATTTGAATATAATTTGGTTTAAAATAGAAAGGAGTAAAATGATTGACGCGATCCATCCATTATTAAATAGAAAATCACAAATAAAAGCAAAAAAATATGAGAGTGAAAAACGATTTGTCGGATTCATCGAAAGTATAATCTCAATAATTTTTATTTTGATATTTTATTTTTTCTTGGCCAAGCCATTAACAGAATTTTTACCAAATAATTCAATTTTAAAATTTATTACTTTCATATTGATCTTTTTGATCTGGTTTTTCCCATTAGAAATTTTATTTAGTTTTATTTCCTCTTACAAAATTGAACAAAAATATAATTTCTTAAATCAAAATTTTAAAAGCTGGTTATGGGACTATTTTAAAGGATTCTTCGTTCAAATGATCTTATCGCCAATATTATTGGGATTATTATTTATTCTCTTTCATTTCACTCCGGAATACTGGTGGCTTTATGGAGCAATTTTAATGATATTTATATCTACGATCTTAGCAACGATTTTTCCAATAGTCATTTTACCAATATTCAATAAATATACTCCAATCGAAGATGAAAAATTAACTTCTCGATTAAGCAAAATATTGAAAAATGAGAATATAAAAATCAAGGGATTTTTTAAAGAAAACATGAGTAAACAGACAAAAAAAGAGAATGCTTTTTTAGCTGGAATGGGAAGAACGAAGCGAGTTGTTTTGGCTGATAATATTATTGATAACATGAACGTTGATGAATTGGAAACAATAATCGCACACGAAGTTGGCCATTATAAACGAAAACATATTCAGAAAAACATTATTATCGGATCGTTTTTCCAACTATTATTATTTTTTATAATTAACATTTTTCTAAGAAAATATTTTCCTAAATTCTTAACATCTTTAAATGCAAATTTGATAATTTTACCAATATTTATTTTATTATTTTCATTTTTAAATTCATTTTTCCTTTCACCTGTAACAAATCTTATCTCTCGTTATTTTGAAGATCAAGCAGATAATTATTCTTTGATACATTCACAAAACACAAGATCATTTATTACTGCAATGGCTGGATTAGCAAATAGAAACCTGTCAAACGCCTATCCATCTTGGTTAATAAAAATTTTCTATTATTCACACCCACCTGTTGGCGAAAGATTAAATAATGCTGAAAATTTCATTGCAGATGAATATTGAAGAAGCAAAAATATTCTTAATATTATTTTCAAAATTTATTATATATTTTTTTTCAATTTATTCATTTTTATATTAAATAATGTTTATTAACTTTAATAAGTAAATGTTACAACGAGGTCTATTATGAAAAAAATAATTTTAATCTTAATATTTTCAATAACTATTTTATTAGGAAACAATATTCATCTTATAGAGGTCAATGGTATTATAAATCCCGCATCTTCTAAATTTATTATATCTTCAATCGAAAAAGCAGAAGATGAAATGGCTGAATGTCTAATTATTCAACTTGATACTCCAGGCGGATTAATGACATCTATGCGTGATATTATCAAGGCGGAATTAAATAGTAAAATACCAATAATTGTATATGTAGCTCCATCCGGTTCTCGAGCTGCTTCGGCTGGAGTTTTCATAACAATGGCATCTCATGTGGCTGCCATGGCAAAAAGTACAAACATCGGTGCTGCTCATCCGGTAAATATTGGTGGTGGAATTTTTGGTAATAAGGCAAAATCAGATTCGGCAAATGTCGAAATGGATAAGGTCATTAATGATGCCGTTGCTTACATACAATCGATCGCAAAAGATAAAAATAGAAATGTTGAATGGGCGCAAGATGCTGTAACAAAATCCGTATCAATACCGGCTGATGAAGCTGTAAAATTAAATGTGGTAGATTTCATCGCTCCAACCTTAGAATCTTTATTGGACAGTTTGGATAATAAAGAAATAATATTAATAAGTAAAAAAACTATTTTGCAAACAAAGAATAAAAAAATAATCTATATAAAAATGAACTGGAAATATCGTCTATTAGATATTCTCAGTAATCCTAACATCGCTTATATTTTCTTGATATTAGGATTTTATGGTTTGTTTTTTGAACTATCACATCCAGGAGTAATTCTTCCTGGTGTATTGGGTGCATTATTCTTAATATTGGCTTTTTTCGCACTGCAAGTATTACCTGTGAATTATGCCGGAATTGCCTTAATAATTTTGGGCATTATTTTGTTTATTTTGGAAATAAAAGTAGTTAGCTTTGGTATGCTAACAATTGGAGGAATAATTTCGATGATAATAGGATCCGTTATGTTAATTGACTCATTTAATCCATTAATGAGAATTTCTTGGAGTATAATAATTTCTGTAGTGCTTTTTTCAGCAGCATTTTTCTTATTATTATTCAATTTAGCTTTTAAGGCCTATAAGAATAAACAAATTACCGGAATTGATGGATTGGTCGGTATGGAGGGAGATGCCGATACGGAAATAAATCCTGAAGGCGGATCTGTTTATGTAAATGGTGAAATATGGAGAGCATATTCCGATGAAAAAATTTCAAAATCATCACAAATACAAGTTATGGAATTAAAAAACATGAAATTAAAAGTAAAAACAATAAAAGGAGAAAAAAATGGTTAGTGGTTCATTTTTAAGTATCAGCACCATAATAATTTTGGTTATTATGTTTCTTTCATCTGCAATAAAAGTACTTAAAGAATACGAAAGAGGAGTTATATTTAGATTAGGAAGAGTGATCAACACTAAAGGTCCTGGTTTAATTTTATTAATTCCTATAATTGATAAAATGGTGAAAGTATCGTTAAGAACTATTGTTTTAGATGTGCCTTCTCAAGATATTATCACCAAAGATAATGTTTCTGTAAAAGTAAATGCTGTAATTTATTATCGTGCTCTTAATCCACAAAAAGCAATAGTTCAAGTAGAAGATTTTCATTTCGCAACTTCACAGCTTGCTCAAACAACTTTACGATCAATTTTAGGGCAAAGTGAATTGGATGAGCTGTTATCAGACAGAGAGAAGATCAATCACGCATTACAAGAGATAATTGATAAACAAACCGATCCTTGGGGAATCAAAGTTTCTAATGTAGAGATCAAACATGTGGACCTGCCTGTGGAAATGCAACGATCGATGGCAAAACAAGCAGAAGCCGAAAG
>JAUVLI010000093.1 GCA_030600775.1 Fidelibacterota bacterium
TATTGTAATTGATTAATTCGCTCCTGAAATTCCGAATTTTACATTCTTTTCAGATTTTACCATTTTAAAATTTCGGAAGTTTTTTTCGCAATACGAAAATCAATTTATTGTATAAAATTTATAATTCATAATTTTATTTATTCTTTTGAATTTAACGAATATATTTAATATCTTAATAAGATTTTTATAAGGAAAATTAATATGAAAATATCAATTCTATTTAAAATAACATTAATTAATTTAGCTTTATTTCTATTTATTGCCTGTTCCAATGATGAACCTGAATATATATCACTTAAAAACTTAGATATGACAAATAATTGGCATACAATTATTGATAATAAAGCTGAAGGTCTAAGTAATGAATTGTATGTTTCTAAAAATTTTATACCAGAATTTAGAGAAAATTTGAGTTCATCTAAAACTTGGGCAACTTCTATTGATATTTATAGATGGCAAAAAAAGGAAATCTTAGTTGGCAATATTGACACTACAGACAATTATTTTATAATTTTGGATTCTATTCAAGGAAACAATTTACTGTGGCTAAATGGAAAGCTTGTAGATAAAACAATTGCTTTTGAGCCAAAAAAAATAGTAAATATCACTAAATTTTTGAAACCAAATACTAAAAACTTTTTTATAACGCGAAATGAAAATAATCTTAAAAACGGTGCGGGAATTAATTCAATTTGGATAACTAAAGCTAAAAGCAAGGCAAAGTTATTACCAAAACCAAAAGATGTAAAATTAACACTGAATCATATATCTCCCTCATACCATGATTCACTTATTATTTATGAAACATTTATCAGAAGTATTTCACCTAATGGTACATTTGACGGAATGTATTACAAAATTCCATACTTAAAACAACTTGGTATAAATATGGTTTGGCTAATGCCTATCCATCCAATTGGAAGAGTAAATCGCAAAGGCAAATTGGGAAGCCCTTATTCTGTAAGGGATTATTTCGCAACAGACAATAATTATGGTACAAAAGAACAATTTAATGTTATGAATAATAGAATGAAACAGAATAATATTAAATTGATAATTGATGCCGTAGTAAATCACACTGCTTGGGACAATTCATTGATCAATAAGCATTCTGAATTTTATACTCATAATGACAGTGGTGAAATAATTTCACCATTAAAAACCGATTGGTACGATGTAGCTGATTTAAATTATGAAAACAAAGAATTAAGAAAATATATTACATCTTACTTTAATTATTGGCTGATTGATATGAAAGTAGATGGTTTTCGTTGCGATGTCTCAGAAATGGTACCGATGGATTTCTGGAATGATTTAAGAAAAAACTTTAAAAGTAATAATATCAGACCTTTTATGTTAGCAGAAGGCACAAAAGCAGAAAACTTAACGAACGGATTTGATGCCATTTACAGTTGGGATCTATACAATGCATTCCAAAATATTCATAAGAATCCAGCAAAATCTCCCGAAATTTATAAAGTGCTTAAAACTGAATTACAAAAAAATCCGAAAAAATCCGAAATTATGCATTTTGCAGAAAATCACGATACACCACGAGCTGCTAAATCACTTGGTAATGATGACCACAATTTAGCTCTATTTTTTATCTTTACAGCTCCCGGTATTCCAATGATATATTGCGGCGAAGAATTGGGCAATACGAAAAGATTAAGTTTATTTGATAAAACAACAATTAAGTGGAAAGTAAAAGATAGAAAAACATACAATTTAGTAAAGGACTTAACTTCTCTACGCATTTCCTCAGAAAAATTAATGAAAGGAAATATTGACAAAATAAACGATGTTGATTTTATTGCCGGTTTTTCACGCACCTACAATGATTCTACTTGGAATATTATCGGAAATTATGATTCCATTTCCCACTTATACAAATGTTCACCTGATTCTATAATTTATTCAGACAAGAATAGCAAAATAACGGTAGATGGCATCTTATTATCTGCAAAAGGATATTGTATTTTTAAATAAAATAACTATAAAAGGAGATTAAATTGAAGAAATTATTATTTTTTACAATTACAACTTTATTACTTTTTACAAGTTGTGCTGACAAAATGGACTTAGACAGCAAAATTCCCATTGATGACAAGATAAAGATTGGAAAATTTAACAATGGATTAACTTATTACATTAGACAAAATCACAAACCTGAGAATAGAGCAACTTTAAGATTAGTAGTAAATGCCGGGTCTATTTTGGAAGATGATGATCAGCAGGGTTTAGCTCATCTTTGTGAACACATGGCATTTAACGGAACGAAGAATTTCCCTAAAGCTGATTTGGTTAATTACTTAGAATCAATAGGAATGAGATTTGGAGCCGATTTGAATGCCTATACATCTTTTGATGAAACCGTATATAAGTTAAGTTTACCAACCGATTCAATTGATCAATTTAAAAAAGGATTTCAAATTTTAGAAGATTGGGGACATCTTGTTTCTTACGATAATGAAGAAATTGACAAAGAGAGATTGGTTGTTTTAGAAGAATTAAGATCTGGCCGTGGTGCAAGTGCTCGTATGCGAGATAAAGAATTCCCGACAATTTTTAAAAATTCAAAATATGCAGTACGATTGCCAATTGGCAAGAAAGAAATAGTAAAAAATGCTGATTATGAAACATTAAAAAGCTTTTATAAAGATTGGTATCGCCCTGATCTAATGGCAGTAATTGCTGTAGGTGATTTTGATGTCGATTCTGTTGAAAAATACATAATTAGCCATTTTCAAAATATAAAAAATCCTGAAGGCGAAAAAGAACGGAAATATTCATCAGTGCCAAAAATTGATAGCACACTTTATTCGCTTGTTTCAGATCCGGAAGCCACAACAACAAGTTTAAGCATTTATTACAAAAAACCTGTTAAAAAAACCAAAACAGTTAACGATTACCGAGATAATATTATTGAATCGCTTTATAACAGTATGCTGAATGAAAGATTAACTGAAATGACATTAAAAGAAAATCCGCCATTTTTAGGAGCTGTAAGCGGATCAGGAAATTTTGTGAGGACTTCTGATGTTTATTATCTTGGAGCGCAAGTGAAAGACAATGGAATTTACAAAGGGTTTGAAGCATTATCAACAGAAGCAAAACGTGTGAATGATCATGGGTTTTTACCTTCTGAATTAAAAAGAGCGAAAAAAAATACTCTAAGTAGAATGGAAAAATATTTGAAAGAAAAAGATAAAACGAATTCTGTAAATTATGTTAGTGAATATCAAAGGCATTTTCTTTCACAAGAACCAATTCCGGGAATTGAATATGAATATCAACTATATGAAAAATATTTACCAACTATTAAAATATCAGAAGTTAATTCTTTGGGTAAATCTTTAATAACAGATACAAATAGAGTAATTGTTACGGAATCACCAGAAAAAGAAACTACCGTCTACCCTACCAAAACAAAACTTCAAGAGATAACCAATAAAGTGAATAATAAATCTATTGAACCATATCAAGAAGAAATATCTGATGAACCGTTGATTAAAAAATTACCGGATGCAGGCAAAATAGTTGAAGAAAATTATTATAAGGATTTAAATGTAACAGAATTGGTATTAAGTAATGGTGTTAAGATTGTATTAAAACCAACTGATTTCAAAAATGATCAAATATTAATGACTTCTTTTAGTCCTGGTGGTTGGTCTTTGGCATCCGATGAAAATCTTCTTTCGGCAAAATTTTCCAGCTCCATAGTTTCTCAAGCAGGTTTAGGCGAATATGATATAACTGCTTTACAAAAGAAATTAGCTGGTAAAATAGTAAGCGTAAATCCATATATTTCTAATTTAACTGAAGGTTTAAACGGCTCATGTGCGCCAAAATATTCAGATACATTTTTCGAATTGATCCATGCGTATTTTACTATTCCTCGCAAAGATTCTACGGCTTATAACTCCTTAATTGGAAAAATAAAAACATTCTTAGTAAATAAAAGTGCGAGCCCTCGAATGGTTTATGGTGATTCCGTATCAGTTACTTTAACACAACATCACCCAAGAAGAAAGCCACTTACAACTGAACAATTAAGTGAAATAAAACTTGATAATTCTTATGAATTTTATAAGAATAGATTTGCAGATGCAAGTGATTTTACTTTCATCTTTGTTGGTAACTTTGAAGTAAAAAAAATAAAAAAGAATATTTTAAAATACATCGGTTCATTACCATCAATAAATCGTGATGAATTGTGGCGTGATGAAAATGTCAATACTCCAAAAGGGATTGTCAATAAAAATATTCATAAAGGAATTGAAAAAAAGAGTGTGACTCAAATTGTTTTTCCAACTGATTTGGAATGGAATTTAAATAATTTATATAATATTCAAGCTATGAAAAATGTATTGAATATAAAACTGAGAGAGACATTAAGAGAAGACTTAGGTGGCACTTATGGAGCTGGAGTAAATGCTTCATTATCTCAATTTCCTGATGAAGATTGTAAAATAACGATCTCTCTTGGTTGTAATCCAGACAGAGTGGACGAATTAACAAAAGCAATATTCGTTCAAATTGATTCATTGAGAAATTTTAAGAATTACACTGAAGAAATTGAAAAAGTAAAAGAAAAAGACAGAAGAGAATTTCAAAAAAGTTTAAAACAAAATAAATATTGGTTAAATAAATTGAATAATTATTATTATAACGGTTTTGATTTAGATGAATTTATGAATGTTAATACACGAATTGATAATTTTGATAAAGATAAATTGATCAAAGTAGCCAATAAACATCTGGATCCCGGAAATTATATTCAAGTAACTCTTTATCCTGGTATGGGATTTTAGGTAAATAATTAATTCCATTTTCTTCTCTCTCTCTTCATTTATTTTTAATGTAATTTACATTGTATTAAAAATATAGTGTAATTATTATATTTAATAATATTTCTCTCTTAAAATAAACAAAAAATAATTTGATATTTTATAAATATTAAGTTATATTATAAAGATGTAATAAAATAATAAAATAATATTATTGGAGGTAATAAAACAGAATGTCAAGAAAATTAATATTTAATTATGTGATCATTGGATTGTTACTTATTTGGGCCGTATATGAATTGGTGCCAACTGTTCGTTTTGAACAATTAACCCAAACTGAGAAAGAAAATTTAAAGAAAGAAGGAAAATTAAGCAATTTAAAATCAAAAATAATTAAAAAAGGACTTGATTTACAAGGCGGAATGCATTTAGTTTTGGAGGTTAATGTTCCAAAATTAGTGGATGGATTGGCAAAAAATAAATCAATTTCATATTATGATTTTATTGAAAAAGTAAATAAAAAACATAAAGAAAATATTGATGAGGACTTTTTCAATATATTTTTACAAGAAGCAAATAATAGCGGAATTAGATTAGCTAGATATTATATGGACAGAGGCCATCAAAATGAAGATATTGTCAAATCATTACAAAAAGAAGCAAGAGAATCAGTTACTCGTGCTTTGGAAGTAATTAGAAATAGAGTAGATCAATTTGGTGTTTCTGAACCAACAATTCAGAGACAAGGAAATAAAAGAATAATCGTTGAATTAGCAGGCGTAACAGATGTTGAAAGAGCTCGTAATTTGATCCAAAGTACGGCTTTATTGGAATTTAAATTATTAAAAGATGCTACTATTGCTCAAGATGCAATTAATAGAATTGATCAAGTAATAAGGAAAGAAAAACCAAACACAAATTTAACAGATACAACTACTCAAAATGAAAAAATATTAGAAAAATCAAGTGAAGATAAAGCAGTTTCTCTTGAAGATATTTTCGGAATTACGGAAACTAATGCTACGGATAAATCTGATTCTTTACAAGATTCTTCTGTTACTGTAGATGGAAATATTGTTGCTAAGAGACCATTTAGTTCATTATTGCGAAATTTAGGTCGAATTGGCACGGGAGTTCCTGCTGAAAATGTATTTGCTGTTAAAAAAATATTAAATATGAAGGAAGTAAAAAAAGTACTTCCTGCTGATTTAGAAATATTATGGTCAAATAAATCGGAAATATTAACTACTCAATCAGGAGAAGCAAAAGAATTTTATGTCCTATATTTTGTTGAAAGAGAACCCGGATTAACAGGACAACATGTTACAGATGCAAAAGGAACAATCGCCAGTATGAACAGCAATAATGCCGGACAATCAATAGTAAATGTGAATATGGACAGTAAAGGCGCAAAAATATGGTCTCGCTTAACAGGAGCCAATATTGGTAAAAGAGTAGCTATTGTATTAGATAATAAAGTCCAAATGGCACCAAATATTAAATCAAAAATACCAGGTGGTAGAACTGTTATTGAAGGACTGAGCAATTTGGAAGAAGCAAAAGATATGGAAATTGTTTTGAAAGCCGGTGCATTACCCGCTCCTCTTAATATTATTGAAGAGAGAACGATTGGTGCTTCACTCGGAGCTGATTCTATTAGAAAAGGTACGATGAGTGTATTAATTGGTCTATCTATAATTATCATTTTTATTGTATTCTATTACAAAGGATCAGGCCTAATTGCTTTCTTTACCTTGGTGTTAAATATTGTATTTGTTTTATCAATATTAGCATTCTTGGGTGCAACATTAACACTTCCCGGAATTGCTGGACTTGTTCTTACAATGGGAATGTCTGTCGATGCAAATGTGTTGATTTTTGAAAGAATTCGTGAAGAATATAAAAAAGGGAAAACAGTTCGTTCGGCAGTAGAGAATGGTTATAACAGAGCTTTTATCACGATCTTAGATGCAAATTTAACTACTTTAATTACCGCTTTAGTTTTATGGCAGTTTGGAACAGGCCCAATCAAAGGTTTTGCAGTAGTTCTTTTTTGGGGTATTATTTTCAATTTCGTATCGGGATATTTCATTTCAAAAACTATTTTTACAACCATTACAACTCGCAAAATTATAAAAAAATTAAGTATATAAAATTAATAGGAGTGTAAATTGATACAATTTTTTAAAAACCCAAATTATGATATTATAGGAAAGAGAAAAATCGCAACAATAATTTCTACTGTCATTATATTAATTGGAATAGTAAGTATTTTAATTCAGGGACTGCATTACGGAATTGATTTTGAGGGCGGTACTTTGATACAATTAAAATTCGCAAATAAAACAACAGCAGGGGAATTGCGAGGTTTATTAAAAAATCCAGAATTGGGAACGCCTGTTATACAAAAGAGTGCCGAAAATGAATATATGATAAGAGTTAAATCCTTTGGTACAAAAAATGTAATAATTGAAAAAATCAAAGATGACTTAAAAGGTAAAAAATTTGAAGTAAGGCGGGTTGATAAAGTTGGTCCTAAAATTGGTGGAGAACTTAGAACATCTGGAATATTGGCAATTTTTGTTTCAATGTTATTAATATTGTTCTATATCAGTATTAGATTTGAATTTAAATTTGCCGTTGGAGCTGTTATTGCCTTATTTCACGATGTACTTATTACATTGGGAATTTTTTCCATATTTCAATGGGAAATATCCATGCCTGTATTAGCTGCATTCCTTACCATTGTAGGATATTCATTGAATGATACAATTGTTGTATATGATAGAATTAGAGAAGATATAGCTGCTTACAGAAATACAAAATCATTTCCAGAAATTATTAATTTAAGCATCAATCAATCGTTATCTCGTACAATTATT
>JAUVLI010000068.1 GCA_030600775.1 Fidelibacterota bacterium
ATATTATAATAAAAAAAGGGAAGTTTTTATACACAAACGACATTTATAATACTTTAAAAAAGGAGAAAAAATGGCCAAGAATGTTGAAACTTTTATGGAAAAAGTAAAAGCAAAAAATCCAGGGCAAAAAGAATTTTTGCAGGCAGTTGAAGAAGTTGTAGAATCATTAATGCCGGTTTTGGACAGAAATCCAAAATACAAACAAGCAAAAATTTTAGAACGAATGGTTGAACCAGAGAGAGTAATTATGTTCCGAGTTCCTTGGGTTGATGATGAAGGCGAGATACAAGTTAATCGTGGTTTTAGAGTTGAATTTAACAGTGCAATTGGACCATACAAAGGTGGATTACGGTTTCATGCAAGTGTAAATTTAAGTATCTTGAAATTCTTAGGATTTGAACAAACATTTAAAAATGCCTTAACTACATTGCCAATGGGTGGTGGAAAAGGTGGATCAGATTTTAATGCTCATGGTAAATCAGATAATGAAATAATGAAATTTTGTCAATCATTTATGTCAGAATTATATCGTCATATTGGACCAAATACAGATGTCCCTGCGGGTGATATCGGTGTTGGTGGAAGAGAGATTGGATTTCTTTTCGGTCAATATAAAAAATTGACAAACAGATTCGAAGGGATACTTACAGGTAAAGGCAGAAATTGGGGAGGAAGTTTAATTAGACCTGAAGCTACCGGATTTGGTGGAACTTATTTTACTCAGAATATGCTTAAAACAAAAAATGACAACTTTAAAGGAAAAATTGTAACTCTTTCTGGATTTGGTAATGTTGCTTGGGGTGCTGCTCTAAAAATTACTGAATTAGGTGGAAAAGTTGTTACTATTTCCGGTCCTGATGGATATGTTTATGATGAAGATGGTGTTTCCGGAGAAAAAATTGACTATTTATTAGAACTTCGCTCTTCCAATAATGACATTGTTGCTCCTTATGCCGAGAAATTTTCTAACGCAAAATTTTTCCCAAATAAGAAACCTTGGGAAGTTAAATGCGATATTGCAATGCCATGTGCTATACAAAACGAATTAAATGGTGAAGACGCAAAAGCATTGGTTGCTAATGGAGTTAAATATGTTGCCGAACTTTCTAATATGGGTTGTACTCCTGAAGCCATAAAAGCTTTTCAATCAGTAAAGGTAAATTTCGCTCCTGGTAAAGCCGCAAATGCTGGTGGAGTTGCAGTTTCAGGTCTTGAAATGAGCCAAAACTCACTGAGATTCAACTGGTCAGCTGAAGAAGTTGATGAAAAACTCAAAAGTATAATGAAAGATATTCATGAACAATGTGTGAAATATGGAACTGATGATAATTATATTAACTATGTTAAAGGTGCAAATATCGCAGGATTTATGAAAGTCGCTGACTCAATGATAGATCAAGGAGTGGTATAATCCTAACTGAATAACTTCTAATACTAACAAAAAGAGCGAAATAAATATTTCGCTCTTTTTTATTGTATCACGGACACCTTGCTTGTGATTTTTCAGTATCGTATACAAAAATATTTCTCAACCAAAATCATATTATCATTATTTATAAACCTTTTTAAATTCATTTTCATTTAAATTTCTTACAAAATTTAACAAAATAAAATGCCCACCCGATGAAATGCGAAATATATTTCTGCCGGGATTATTTTATTCCATAATCTTTGATATCCAACTTGCCTGTCTTTGGAGGAATTAATGCACTTCATGAATCAAAAACAAGGGAGCATGCTCCCTTGTTAATTTAAAATTTTCTTTATTTCATATTCTACATTAAATATTCTTTAACACTTTTCGAATAATATCAATTCCATGTTTAATCTCTTTTTCTGTAATTATCAAATGAGGTCTAAATCTTATAGAATTATCTCCACATCCAAGAATAAGTAATTGATTTTCAGCGAGTTTCCCTAATACTTTATCTCTTGTTTTCCCGTCAGGAAGATCAAAAGCACACATCAATCCTTTTCCGCGAGGGTTTGAAATCAATTTTGGGAAATCGTTTGTAATATTTTGCAACTCTTTCAATAAAAACTCACCTTGTATTTTAGCATTTTCAACTAAATTTTCTTCTTCAATAATTTTTAGAATGTAAGAAAATCTGACCATGTCAATCAAATTTCCACCCCAAGTAGAATTCATACGGCTTGATTCATGAAAAACATTATCTTTGATATCATCGACTCTATCGCTACTCATAATTCCACATACTTGTGTCTTTTTTCCAAAACAAAGAATATCCGGTTTTACACCATAATGTTCATGTGCCCAAAATTTTCCGGTAAGGCCTGCACCACTTTGTACTTCATCCATTATGAATAAAATTTCATTTCCATCACAAATTTTTCTTAATTCTTGCATGAATTCCTTACGAAAATGATTGTCTCCACCTTCTCCTTGAATTGGTTCAATTATCAGTCCGGCTATTTTATTATTATCTTTTTTAATAGCATCGTTTATTTCTTCTAAAGCTTTCTTTTCTAATTTTTTTACTCTATCTAAATTTTCTTCATTCAGAGGAAAAGTAACTTTTGGATTTGTAATTCTTGGCCAATTAAACAATGGAAAATATTGTGTTTTGCGTGGATCAGATGTATTTGTTAGTGAAAGTGTATATCCAGTTCTGCCATGAAAAGCTTGTTTAAAATGAATTATCTTTGAAGCGGTTACTTTTAGTCCATTTTCAAAGTTTTTTCTAGTTTTCCAATCGAATGCTGTCTTTAAAGCATTTTCAACAGCAAGTGCACCACCTGAAACAAAAAACATATATTTAAAATGATCAGGTTTTGCAATTTTAGCAAATGTATCAACAAATTCAGCCATTTCTTCACTATAAATATCAGAATTTGTTGGTTTATTAATTGCAATTCTACCTAACTCGTATTTTTGTTTAAGAAGTTCAGGATGATTATATCCAATCGAACCAGAAGCAAACATTGAAAAGAAATCTAAATACTCTTTCTTATCTCTTTTATCTACAAACCACGAACCATGTGATTTGTCCAGATCAATTACTTGATCAAATCCATCTGCTAACATATTATCAGCAATCGTTTTTCTAACATTTTTTGACATAACCATTTTACCTCCTTTATTAATTAAATTTTAAATATCAAATTTTATTCCTTGTGCTAATGGAATTGTATCTCCAAAATTTATTGTGTTTGTTTGTCTTCTCATATATGCTTTCCAAGCATCTGACCCGGATTCACGACCGCCTCCTGTCTCCTTTTCGCCACCAAATGCTCCTCCTATTTCAGCTCCGGATGTTCCAATATTGACATTAGCAATTCCACAATCAGATCCCCAAGCGGACAAAAATTCCTCAGCTTCTTGTAAATTATCTGTAAATATTGCAGAAGATAACCCTTGTTTAACATTATTATGAATTTTTATTGCATTCGAAACATTACCTCTATATTTGATTAGATAAAGAATAGGTGCAAATGTTTCTTCCTGCACAATTGCCATATTATTATTCCCTTCAATTATTGTTGGTTTCACATAACAACCTGATTCATATCCTTTACCTTTTAGCACTTTACCGGCATACAAAACTTTTCCGTCTTGTTCTTTTGCATCTTTAATCGCATCAAGAAACATTTGCACTGCATTTTTATCGATCAATGGTCCCATGTGATTTTCTTCATTCAATGGATCACCAATTTTAATACTTTTATATGCTTTTATAAGTGATTTTTTCACTTTATTATAAATTGATTCGTGTATAATTATTCTACGAGTGGAAGTGCATCTTTGTCCAGCAGTTCCCAAAGCACCAAATACTATAGCAGGAATAGCTTTTTTTAAGTCAGCATTTTTTGTTAAAATAATTCCGTTATTTCCACCAAGTTCTAAAATAATTTTTCCAAATCTCTTTGAAACAACTTCATTTGCATGACGACCAACATTAATTGAACCGGTAACCGAGATCAAACTAACTCGAGTATCATTTAACATTTTTTCACCAATAGTTGAGCCTCTTCCTATTATTAGTGAAAATATGCCTTCCGGTAAATTATTTTCTTTAAGTACCTGTGCAACAATTTTTTGAATTGCAATTGCAGTTAACGGAACTTTTGAAGATGGCTTCCAGATATTTACATCTCCACACACAGCTGCAAGCATTGCATTCCATGCCCAAACTGCTACTGGAAAATTAAAAGCGGTTACAATACCAACAATCCCTACAGGATGATATTGATCATACATTCTGTGAGAAGGCCTTTCGGATTTGATTGTATTTCCATATAACATACGCGACTGCCCAACTGCAAAATCGCAAATATCTATCATTTCCTGGACTTCTCCTAAACCTTCTTGCAAGGATTTTCCCATCTCATAGGATACTAAGCCACCTAATTCTTCTTTATTTTCACGAACTTTATTCCCTATTTGTCTGACAATTTCACCTCTTTGTGGAGCAGGTTTTTTGCGCCATTCTACAAATGCTTTTTGAGCCGTTTTAACAACTTTTTCATAATCCTTAATTGAACACTGATAAACACTACCAATCTGTTTTCCATCAACGGGTGACTTACTTTTCAAATCGCCACTTGTAGTGCTTTTATTCCATTTAATACCAGTTGAACTACCGTAATTATTTTTATTAATTCCTAATTTCTTTAAAGATACCATTTAATTTACCTCATGATTTTTAATAAAATTATTTAAAAACATTCTCCTAACAATATCCACTAATTTCATTGCTAAAGTTAATATTTTAAGTTTAAGAAGTCAATGAAAATATTTTTATAATTTCAGATATTTTGCACTAACTTCAGGTAAATATGGTAAACATTTAACGGATAAATGAACGAAAATAAAGAAATGTGTGAGCATTTTCTTTGCTATTACAAAAAATTATGGTGTTATTAAAAATCTTCCTTTCCAGAATATTTACTTTAAATTCTTCATTTCTCTAACAATTTTTACAAACACCCATTAATTTCCATTCTCACTTTATACTTTTTCATTGACAATCCCATTTTTTTTATTTATCTTTATTTATTAAAAAAACAATTGAAAAAGGTATAAAATGAAAAACAATAACATTCTTCGAGTAATATTCACTACGATTATTACTGCTATCTTTTCTGTTTCATTACTATTTGCTGGAACTACGGGAAAAATTAGAGGTATTGTTACAGAAACTTCTACAGGTGAACCATTAATTGGTTGTAACGTCATAATTAGCGGTACTTCATACGGAGCTGCTTCTTCTACTGACGGAAGTTATATGATATTAAATATTCCCCCTGGAAATTATGATATAATGTTTTCAATGATTGGATATCAAAGATTAATGGTAAAAAATGTTAATGTCTCTATTGATTTTACAACTCAATTAGACGAAAAATTGAGTGTAAAAGCAATTGAAGGAGAAATGATTACAGTTATAGCAACTAAACCTATGATTCGTAAAGATCTTACATCTACTACTGCAGTTGTTGGAGCTGAAGAAATGGAAAGTTTACCAATCACTGAAATTAGTCAGGTATTAGAAATGCAAGCAGGATATGTTGATGGTAGTCTACGCGGAGGCAGAAAAGGAGAAATTGCTTATTTGGTTGATGGAATTCCTATAACTGATTCTTATGATAGAAGTGCCACAGTATCAGTAAGTAAAAATATGGTTCAAGAGTTACAATTAATTTCTGGTGCTTTTAATGCTGAATATGGAAATGTAATGTCTGGAGTTGTAAACATTACTACAAAAAGAGGTAGCAATGATTTTGGAGGAACATTTGAAAGTTATATTGGAGATAATTTAAGTACTCATGACGATGTTTTTGATAATATTAATGATTTTAATCCAGCATCTACTTATAATTTTGAAACAAGTTTACATGGTGCCTTGATAAAAGATAGATTTTTTTATTATCTAAATGCACGACAAGTTTATTTTGCAGGATGGTTACAAGGACAAAATCGCTATGAATCAAATTCAATATTATATTACAATGAAAATGCCGGAAAATATACACTTTATGATTCTACTACAATAGGCAATAAAGAGTGGGTTGATATGAATTGGAATAAAAAAAATTACTTGCAAGGACAATTAATATTTCAACTTACACCAAAAATGAATTTAAACTATAATATATTTTACGATAATAAAGATTATCAAGATTATAGTAGATCAAATAAATATAGCCCAAATGGAATTCAAAATAAAAATATTACAGGAATTACTCAATTATTAAAATTACAACACCAACTTTCTCAAACTACATTTTATAATTTGGCATACTCTTATAATAACAGAACATACGAAGGACAATTGTCAGATGCAATTTCTTCTGATGATAGCACGATATATATACACCCTGATTATAATATTGGTCAAGCATACCAATTTAATGTTGGAGGAACTGATAATAATCAAGAAAAAAGAATAAGTAAATCATATCTCGGAAAATTCAGCATTACTTCACAAATCAACAAAAAACATCAAATAAAAACAGGAGTTCAATACAAATATAATGATATAGATTGGAAAAGTTTTTCTATTCGACCATCAGATGGAGAAAATGCTATAGATGTTAGTACATTAAGTGCAAACGATTCTACATTTTCACCATATATTCATCCGCAAATATTTGATGATAGTACAATTTACAGTTCATCATATCAGCACAATCCTATTGAATTTTCATGTTACATACAAGATAAAATGGAATATGACGAATTAATTGTAAACTTAGGAATAAGATTTGATTATTTCGACCCTGATGCCGTAATTCTTGCAGACCCATCTGATCCTCAAATTTATGAACCAATGAAACCACAAAATAGATATCGCGATGAAAATGATAATGGTATCCAAGACAATGGGGAAGCAGATGTAACTCTTGCCGAACGACAAGAATATTGGTATAAAAACGCTTCTACAAAACAAAATTTCAGTCCGAGAATTGGAATTTCATTCCCGATAAGTGATAAAGGTGTTTTTCACTTTTCTTATGGACATTTTTTCCAATTTCCAAATTATTATTACTTATACAACAATCCGGAATTTGATCTCGGTTCGGGAACCGGAAATATTGGTCTGATAGGAAATGCTGACTTAGATCCGGAAAAAACAATTGTTGGAGAAATAGGGGTTCAACAACAACTAACAGATAATTTTGCGATAGATATTACAATTTTCTTGAAAGATGTTAGAGATTTAACCGGAACTCGTGCCGAAACCATTAATATTTTCGGTGGTTCAGCAAATTATACAAAATATGTAAATAGTGATTTTGGTGTAATAAAAGGGGTCACTTTCTCTTTAAATCAAAAAAACTCATCAGGTTTATATGTAAATATTGATTATACATTTCAAATTGCTAAAGGTACAGCATCAGATCCATCAGCATATATGAATGCAGTTGCAGGTGGTTCACAACCTGAAATATTTTTAAATCCATTAGATTGGGATCAAAGACATACAATAAATTTTATTACCGGATTTAATTCGAAAAATTATGGATTCAATTTAATCTCTAGATTTGGTAGTGGACTTCCCTACTCTCCTCGTCGAAATATTGACATCACATCATTATCTACTAATTCTCAATCAAAACCATCAACATTTAATACTGATGTAAGAGGATATTATAAAACAAAACTATTTAATTTTGATACTGAATTATTTTTAAGAATTAATAATCTTTTTGATAATATGAATGAAACTGGTATCTATGATGATACAGGTAGAGCAGGATTTACAACAGATCAAGAACGAGTAGAGGCGCTTAATGTTCCAACACCAGTAAATTCAATAGATGAATATTATATAAATTCAACACACTATTCTGAACCAAGAAGAATTGAATTAGGAATAAGAATTGGATTTTAGGAAATAATTATTCAAAGATGCAATGGAGTTAATAATAATTGAATAAAATAATAAATATAAAATTAATAAATAATTACTCGTAAGGATATTTCAATGAAAAAAATTATACTTTTACTATTAATATTTTTAACAACCTTAGTATTCGCCCAAACAAGTGAACAACCAAGTGGTAGAGAATATCGCCGTTCATCAGTACATAATGCAAATCTTGTTCGCACTGTATTTGGGAATTGGGGCGTCATTGGTCAACCTTCCAGTGGTGGACCTCGTGGCTCTTGGATATATGATACAAACGGATACATTGGGGATGTTAGCCCAATGATTGGTGCAGAGGTAGAATATTATGATAAAAATAGTGATTCAACAAAAGCATTTCACTCTGTAGTTATCTGCCCGGTAAGTCGTCCTAGCACAGGAAAAGAGGAATCAAATACCGGGAAAAAATGGTGTTTTGAACCGGTTGCCGGATATTTTAATGAAAATAACGAAAAAGTTGCTATGTCTACCGATCCTACTTCTTGGCCTCCATATTGGCCGGATAAATTAGATGAATCAGATCCGGGATGGTCCGGCGAATGGAACGGATTATTTGGTAAAGGTGTATTTAATGCAGATCAAGAAAGTTATTATGTGATGAATGATAATAATGATGAAGAATTTAACTATTCATCTAATAATGATTTTGGTGTCTCTTTCAAACCGGACTCAACAGATATTAGTAGAAACGGACTTGGACTTGAAGTAAAAGTTAGAGGATTGCAATGGCAGCAATTTTTAGCTTCTGATGTTATTTTTTGGCTATATGAAGTTACTAATACAAGTACTACCGATTACAGTAAAGTTGTTTTTGGTATGTTATGTGGAACTTATGTAGGAGTAACCGGTACTGACGATAGTCCTGGAGAATATGACGATGATTATTCATTTTTTGATGTAGAAACAGACATTACTTATACAGGCGATTATGGAAATGATTGTTCAAGAAATCCCAAATGGCAGGGAGATGTTGGAATGGTAGGCTATGCATTTCTTGAAAGTCCCGGAAACCCTTATGATGGAATAGATAATGATGGAGATAATAATATAGAATCGCAACCACCAAATTCCACTCTGACCTTTTCCGCACCAGTATTTACAGAAAGCGACTTTGACACTGTTACTTATGATCTCGGTGATACATTAGTAACAATAAATGACAAATATGAACGAACTTTAGTAACTATTGATCAAGATACTCAAACTGTTTCTACACGAGGATTAACAGTAACAATAATTGCCGGAGAGACAAAATTAATTGAAGGGAACACAATTAATGATGAATACGATGTAAATCCAAATGTTTATGATGGTATTGACAATGATCTTGACGGATTAATTGATGAAAATTATGTATTACATTATCACCAAATCAGAAAGGACCAAACTGGAAAAATTTTAATTGATATATTAAATCCAGTTGCATACAAGGATTACATTAATCAAATTGGCTTAGATGATCCACTGATTGATGAAAGTATATTTGACGGCATTGATAATGATAATGACTGGAATCCGATTTATGATGATGTGGGAGCTGACGGAAAAGCTGGAACTGGCGATCCGGGTGAAGGTGATGGAGTTCCTACACTTGGAGAACCAAATTTTGATAAAACCGATGTTGACGAATCAGATCAGATTGGTTTGACAAGCTTTAACTACTTCACCCCTGCCGGTGATTAT
>JAUVLI010000096.1 GCA_030600775.1 Fidelibacterota bacterium
GATAATATTTTTAACATAGGAGCTGAATTTACAACAGCAGTTGCAATAGAAAATCTAGATTTAATACCTATTAAAAATATTTCCTTACTTAAGCAACAGCCCTTTATAAAAAAAGCTGATAAGATGTTGGAATTATACCAACAACTACAAGAAAAGAAAAACAAGTTTATAAATCGAGTAAACGATAATTTTGAAATTGAGAAAATCAGCAAAAAATTAGAAGCATTTTATGAAAGCTATTTTAAAACTTTTTTAGCAGAACTCAAAAAACAAAAAGTAGTTTTATCGCTAATTCAACAAGATGAATGGGAAGCCTATTTTACTTCTTATAAAACAGAAATAAACCAAATCCAAACAGAAATTAATAAAACAGACCATGAGATAGACCAAATGGTTTATAATCTTTACGAGTTGTCAGATAAAGAAATTGCTGTAATAGAACAAAATATAAAATAAATGCCAACGCACCATACACCAACCGTTACCAAAATTGTTAAATAAAAAAAAGCCCAAAATACTTGGGCTTTAAAAAATTAATTTATTTTCATAATAATTTACACATCGAGAATTTCTTTTTCTTTTACTTTGAATATTTCATCCACTCTTTTGATATGTTTGTCTGTATATTCCTGAATTTCATCTAATCCATCGGCAACATTATCTTTTGAAATATGCTCTTCAGATTCTGATTTTTTAATTACGTCATTAGCATTATGACGATGATTTCTTATTGATATTTTTGCCTCTTCTGCTAACTTATGAATATATTTTACTAATCCCTTTCTTCTTTCATCTGTCATTGCAGGAATTGGTATTCTTATGACTTGCCCATCATTATTAGGATTTAAACCTAGATCCGATTTCATTATTGCCTTTTCAATGGGACTTAACATTTTTTTCTCCCATGGTTGAACAACAATTAATCTCGCCTCAGGAACCGATATAGAGGAAACCTGATTTAATGGTGTTTGTGCTCCATAATAATCTACTTTAATTCCATCTAAAAGTGTTGTAGATGCTCTCCCCGTTCTTAAAGTAGAAAGTTCATGTCGTAAATATTCCAATGTTTCTTCCATTTCTTTTTTACAACCGGCTATTATTTTAGAAAACATTTAATCATCTCCTATTTTTGTTCCTTTATACTCACCCATTAATATTTTCTTTAAAGTACCCGGTACTTTAAAATTAAAAACATTTATTGGTATTCCATTTTCTTTACAAAGCGTAATTGCACTCAAATCCATTACTTTAAGATTATCCTTTAGCACATCGGAATAACTTAAACTATCATATTTTTTTGCATCTACATTTAATTCCGGATCGCTATCAAATACTCCATCAACCTTTGTTCCTTTAAGTAAAATATCCGCATCAATTTCAGCGGATCTCAATGCAGCAGCTGTGTCAGTGGAAAAATAAGGATGACCGGTTCCTCCACAAAAAATAACAACTCTTCCCTTACTTAAATGTCTTAACGCTTTTTTCTGAACAAACGGTTCAACGATCTCATTAATATTCAATGCAGACATAACTCGAGTCGGAATACCGGCCGCTTCAAACGAATCCTTTAAAGCTAAAGAATTTATTACCGTAGCTAACATTCCCATATAATCACCATCAATTCTACCAATTTTATCTTCATCTGAAGTACTTTGTGCGCCACGATATATGTTGCCACCACCAATTACAATTGCTATTTCAATACCAAGATCGAATATTGATCTGATCTCATTCGCAAAATATTTTAAAATGTTAGTATCGATTACCGATTCATTGTTACCGGCTAATATTTCGCCACTTAATTTTAGTAATATTCTATTATAATTCATTATAACAAATAATTTATTTATTAACCTAATTGGAAACGAGCAAATTTTGAGATATTAATATTTTCACCTAATTTACCAATTGTTTCTTTTATATATGTTTCAATATTTTGATCGGAATCTTTTATAAATTCTTGTTCTAATAGGACATTTTCCTTGTAAAATTTCCCCATTTTACCGATAATTATTTTTTCAGCAATATGTTCCGGTTTACCCTGTTGAATTATTTGTTCTTTATATACTGCTTTTTCTCTCTCAATTAATTTTGGATCAAGTTCTTCTCGACTAATTGCTTTTGGATCCGATGCGGCAATTTGCATTGCTATATCTTTTACAAAGGATTTGAATTCTTTTGTATTAGCTACAAAATCAGTTTCACAATTTACCTGAACTAATACACCTAATTTACTCCCTGGATGTATATATGAATAAATCGCTCCCTCGTTTGCTTTACGACCGGATTTTTTTTCTGCTTTAGCAATTCCCATAGATCTTAAATGATCTACTGCCTTCTCGATATCACCATCACAAGATTCCAACGCCTTTTTACAATCCATCATTCCGGCACCGGTTTTATCTCTCAACTCCTTTACTAATTTTGCACTTATTCCCATATTTATCTCTTCTCCCTTTCAATAAAATAACTTATTACCTATTTTTTACTAATCTTTTTTGACACTTTTAGGTTTTATATCTTGTGTCTTTTCTTCTTTCGTATCATTATCTGTCTTCCCACCTTTCTTTTCAGCTAATATAGCATCAGTCATTTGCCTCGTTATCAACTGAATTGTACGATATGAATCATCATTTGCAGGTATTGGTATATCTATCAAACTTGGATCCGAATCCGTATCAACAATACCAATGATTGGAATATCAAGTTTAATTGCTTCGGATACTGCAATATTTTCATGATTAGTATCAACAATAAAAAGAACATCGGGTAAACGCTTCATATCTTTTATACCACCAAGCACCAATTCTAATTTATCCTTTTCTTTTATAAGCTGTAAAATCTCTTTCTTTGTAAAATTTTCCCATTCATTTTCATTTTGACTCTCTTTTTGTAACTTTTTCATATGACGAACACTTTTCTTTATCGTAACATAATTGGTCAAAGTTCCACCAAGCCAGCGTTCTGCAATATAATGCATATTACTTCTTATAGCTTCTTCTTTAATAATATCTTTCGCCTGTTTTTTTGTCCCAACGAAAAGCACTTCACCACCTTTTCGCACAATATTGCCAATAAGATCACTTGCCTTATCTATAGCTTTCATTGTCTGTTTCAGATCAATAACATGTATTCCGTTCTTTTCCATTATTACATAATTTTTCATGGATGGATTCCATTTACTTGTTAAGTGCCCAAAATGAGATCCCGAACTAATTAATTTCTCTATTGTAATTTCTGCCATTTATTTTATCTCCAATATATTTTAACGTTTAGAAAATTGAAATCCTCTTCTTGCACCACGTAAACCAGGTTTCTTTCTCTCAACTTTTCTGGAATCACGTGTTAAAAATCCATTCTCTTTCAATATAGAACGATCTTCAGAATTATTTGCAGCCAATGCCCTACTTATTCCATGTCTTACCGCTCCAGCTTGACCGGTTAAACCACCACCTTTGACATTTACATAAATATCATAACTTTTTTTTGAATTAGTTAATTCTATCGGCTGTAAAATAATCATCTTATATGTCTTTCTACCAAAATAATCATCAACTTTTCTATTATTTATAATAATTTCACCTTTCCCAGGAATTAATCTTACTCGAGCTACCGATGTTTTTCTGCGACCTACAAATATATCTATCTTTTTTTTCATTTAGTCATTACTCCTAATTTGTTTCTAATTTCTTTGGATTTTGAGCATCATGCGGATGATTAGGACCTGCATAGACCTTAAGTTTTTTAATAATCTGACGACCTAATTTATTATGAGGAAGCATGCCTTTCACTGCATTAATTATTATCCTTTCAGGATGTTTTTCTCTCAAATCTTTTATTAATATAGTTTTTGTACTTCCGGGATATCCTGAATGACTAAAATACGATTTCATCTGTTCTTTCTTTCCCGTTACACGAACTTTATCTGCATTTACAACAACTACAAAATCACCGGTATCAATATGTGGAGTAAAAATCGGTTTATGTTTACCTCTTAATATCTGAGCAATCTCACTTGCTAATCTTCCTAACACCTTATCCTTAGCATCAACAACAAACCATTCATGATTTACATCACTTGGCTTTGCGGAATATGTTTTCAATTTGTATCCTCCGTTATTTCATTTAAGTTCAACCAATTTTTAAAAAAGTAATTCTATACCTTTTAGAAAATTGTAACTTTTTTACTTTTCAAGTCATCTTTCCGGGACTTCCATTAAAGCTTATTAATATAATAATATTTTTATTGATTACAAATGTTTTTCTTTAAAATAATTTACATGTAAAACGGTTTTTTTTTAAACACTACTCCATATAAATGCCTACCAATGCCTATAAATACCTACCAATGCCCATAAATGCCTATAAATGCCCATAAATGCCCAATTTCACAAAGTCACAAAGTCAAATTCCCCATCACACCAAACTTAATGCAATAGAATTTAATTTTGATCGTGAATCATCGGCTCTCGACAATAATACCAATGGAACTTTTGCACCCATAACTATCCCACCGACATCCGCTTTATCAATATGGATCATGTGTTTCAATAAAAAATTTGAAGTGGTAATATTCGGACCAATCATCAAATCAACATCACCACTGATTTTTGAATCAATATGTTTCTTTTTTGCCGCTAAAGAAGAATAGATCACATCCAACGCAATAGGCCCTTCTGCGAGATATCCCTTCTTTGTAAATTCCTCTGCCAATATTCTTGCTTCAATTGTTTCAGGGATCTTTTCATTCAATTTTTCAATAATAGCAGCAAATGCTATTTTTATTGGCGGTTTAATAATTCTTTTTACAAATTCAATTGCATTATCGGCAAGAGCTCGTCTTTTATCAATATCCAAATCAATATTTATTGCACCATCGGTAACAAATAATATTTTATGATAACCAGGTGTATCGCAAACAGCAATATGAGAAAGTAATTCACCCTTTCTTAACCCCGTATCTCGCTTCAAAACAGGACTTAAAAAACTTGCAGTGGCAATGTTGCCCTTCATTAACACATCACCTTTACCATCTCTTATATCTTTTATTGCATTTTTAATTGCTTCATCAGGAGAATCGCTTTTAATTATTGTAAAATTATTAAGTGAAGTTTCTTTAGTATATTTATTAATATTTTCAACTATTCCGTATAAGCGTGACTTTATAAGTCCCTTGTCTGTTGCAACTTTCAGTGCTTCGTAAATAGGTTTGGAATTTGGGAAAACCACATTGATTGTCTTCGGTTTTTCTACATTGATCAATTTATAAATATCCGCATATCTCATAAAACATTCCTCCTATTTCATTTGTATTCATTAATTTTTATATTACCATCAATTGCTCTAAATCCTCCATCAGCCATTGCTTCTAATTCGTTTTCACCCGGAGAAAATATTATATTAAATTTTTCTAAATTTTTCGTTAATTGTTCTTGAATATTTTTATTATAAGCCAAACCTCCGGTAATAATAATTGCCTTTACATTATAATTACATACAGAAAGCATTGCTCCAATCTCCTTTTGAATTTGATAGATCATTGCATCAAATATTAATTTTGCCTTCTTGTCACCATTTTTAATTCTTTTACTAACTTCTCTGCCATCATTTGTACCCAAATATCCTTTTAAACCGCTGTTCTTTATAAATAATATTTCTAATTCTTTTTTTGTATATTTCCCTGAATAGGCTAAATCCATAACTCCTCGAAGTGGCAATGCTCCCGCTCTTTCCGGTGAAAACGGACCCATTCCGATCAAGGCATCATTTACATCAACCATTCTTGATTTTTTTAATGCACAAACAGAAATTCCACCTCCCAAATGAGCAACTACAAAATTATTATTTTCGATATTCCAATCATTTCGATCACATATTTTTCGAGCAGTGGCTTTAATATTCAATGAATGAGATCTGCATATTCTTTGGATACCGGGAACACCCGATATTCTAGCTACATCTTCCAATTCATCAGTCGTTACAGGATCGATAATATAAGCGGGAACACCAAATTTCTTGCCAAAATAATCGGCAAGCATTGCTCCTAAATTACTTGCATGATTACCATTTTTTGCCTCTTTCAAATCTTCCACTAATTTATCATTCACTCTATATACACCGCCTTCAATTGGTTTTAATAATCCGCCTCTACCAACAACTGCAACTAGATCTTTAAGGTCAACATCTTTTAATGATTCCTCAATTGAATCTTTACGGTACGGAAATTCAATCGCTACATTTTTTTTGGATATTTCCGAAGCTGGCATATCAATCTTGGATTCATGAATTTTTTTACTTCGATTAAATACCCCCATTTTAGTTGTAGTTGAACCCGGGTTAATTGTTAAAATCAATTTCATAAACCTCCCATAGTTTTATTTTTCTCAACATTGTTAATTCATTTAAATTTACAATATTTTTTTAAAATAATCAAATAATTTATTATTTAATAATCTTCATTTTTTCCCTTTGCATTCTTTTTTCTTTGCGATCTTTGTGTGAAATCTTGCAAATTCTTGTTAATTTTTATTCGTTACTAAACATTAATTTTGTATATTTAAATGGATTTGACATAAGATAAAAAAGGAGTCAAAATGAAAATAAAAAAAATACTTGTTGTGATAATTTCCATTGTAGTATTATTGTTTGCAGAAAACAATAATTCAAAAAAGATTTACAATATGACAAATTTTGAAATTGATTCATTGTTGAAAACAGAAAGCCAAAATAATCTAACTGTTTCAGAAAGAATAAATTTTTATTCAGAATTATTTCTGGGAATGCCTTATAGCTGGACAGCTACAGGTGATGGCCCTTATGCCCTTTTTGAATCATATCCGTTAGTTGATTTTGATAGTACAAATTGTATGGTTTATTGTGAACATGTTCTATCAATGTCAATTTCAGATAGCTGGGATAATTTTTTCAACAATCTTCAACAAATACGATACAAAGATGGAATGATCGGAATGAGAACGAGAAATCATTATACGATTGGCGATTGGTTACCGGAAAATAGTTGGTTACTTGACGATGTTTCAAAATTGGTTGGTGGAAAATATACAGAAAAAATGACAAGAACTATTTCACATAGACAATTTTTCAAAAATAAAGGAATAAAAGATCTGCGATATGTTAAACCGGATAGAAAAATTACAATTGATTATGTCCCTTTAAAATATTTAGAAAAAGTAAAAAATAATGTTCACAATGGCGACATCGTTTCACTTTTATTTGCAAACAAAAAAGATATTTTTTCCGCTCACATGTTAATGATCGCAGAAAAAAATGGAGTAAAATATTTCAGAGAAGCTTCTACAAGTAATTATTCTACATTTGAAACAACTTATGATAAATGGGTAAATTCAAAACTAAACTCCAAAAAAATATGCCGGAATGGCTTTTATGAGAGTGAAACCGGAACTTGATAAAAAGAATACTGTGATCTTGCCTTGGAAAATTGATGAGATGAAAAAATAATAACATCTTGCTCGCCAAATTCTTAAGCAAGCTAATGAATACATTAAAAATGACAAAGTAGTTGACCGAATTAAAAACTTTCAGACAACCGAAACACGTTTTTGTTCAGATGGATTGACTTGTTCTGTTTATATCCTGT
>JAUVLI010000084.1 GCA_030600775.1 Fidelibacterota bacterium
TTTCACATATTCATTCCTTTGGTTGGGATAAATTTTAAAATATTCTCCAATTAATTTTGGTGAAATAAAATCAACTGTATCCCATCAAGATTTATTGATTACCATAAATTCAAAAAGCTCAATATCATCTATTTCAAATTGTTTTTTAAATTTCTCAACTAATTCTTGTGAAAAATATTGATATTCCCTCTCTGGTTTCATCCAAAAATATTTTATAATTTCTTCCAAATTTTCTATATTTGGCAAATTCTCTTTTTTAAAAAATGGTTTTTGAATCTTTCGTCTTATTTGTGTTTTTATTCCATAAAATTCAAAATGTTTCTTCATATATGCTTTTTGTCCGGAAGCATTATTAATATTTGCGTTTTTTTCGAATTCAATCTCTATTTTTTTGATATAATACATCATTTTTTTATCCTGATATCTTCTATTTTTCAATTTTTTGTCATTTCGAAAACTAATTTACATTTTTGCGAATTGTAGAAGAAGTTAGCTCTAACCTTTTCAACACTATCCAAATCCAAATACCGGCCACAATTCCTGAAATTATAGTTGAAATAATTTGTGAAATCCAAATATATTCTATCGGCAAATTCATAATTTTAATGAAAATATATGCAAGTGGAATTGTGACAATCACAACTCTCAATGAAGTTATTAACAAAGACGGCCATCCCTTTCCAATACCTTGAAAAGTTCTTCCACTTATTATTCCAATTGTGATAAATGGAAACACAAAAACAGAATATCTAATATATTGCACACCAACAGAAATAATTTCTTTATTGCTCGTAAATACTTTTAGTAAAATTGGTGATGTGAAATAAAATGTTATACCTAAAACGACAGAAATAATTTCTCCTCTTGAGATTGCATATAATAATGTTTTCCTGATCAGATAAACCTTCTCTCTGCCATAAAACATTCCACTAAGAGTAACCATAGAGTTACCAATAGCAAACATTGGTAAAAAATAAATTTGCATTAAATGTCTTGAAACTCCATATCCGGCAACGGCATTACTACCGAAAGTAACTAATAACCAATTATAAAGCATTGCCCCAAATGACATAATGATCATTGATAGTGAAGCAGGAACACCGACTGATAATATTTTTTTAAGAATGGAAGTTGAAAATTGAAAAAATGAAAAATGAAATTGTAGAAATAGCCTCTTTTTAATAAATATATAATAAATGAATATTAAAGTTACACAAAATTGTCCAATAATACTTGCAAGTGCTGCACCGGCAATTCCCAAATTAAAACTAAAAATTAAAATCGGATCTAAAATAATATTTATGACCGTTCCAACTGCTTGAAAGAACATTGGAGTTTTTGTATTACCTTCACCGGTCATAATGCTTCTAAAAAATATGTTAAGAATATTGAAAACGAATCCAAGTGAAATTATTCTAAAGTATTTTACTGCTAATGGAACAATGTGAGCAGGTGCACCCAATAATCCGAAAATATGACGAGCAAAAACTATAGAAATTATTGGAATAACAATCCCTAAAAAGACACCAAGTAAAACAGAATGTTCAGCAGCATTTTCAGCCGATTTTTTATCATTATTCCCAAGGAATCGAGCAACAACACTTGTTACCCCGGCTCCAAGTCCAAAAGTTAATCCAACAAACAAAAAGACAAGTGGCATATTGAAAGTAATAGCAGCAATTGCATCGCCACTAATTCTACCGACAAAAGCCATATCAACAATTCCATATACTATTTGAATTGACATGCCAAGCATTATAGGTATTGCCATTTGCCAAACTGCTCTATGTGGATTTTTGATGAATTTATCTATTCTGTTTAATTTTTGAATTCCCATGCCACTATTTTACAATTTTATTCTTTTTTTCCCAATAAAAAAATTATATACTATACTTTATGAATTATCAAAAGAAAACAAGGAAAATTAAGTTGAAAAAATTATTAGTAATTGGATTATCAATCATTTCATTTTTATTATTTACCAACTGTGATAACACAAAAAAAGTAAATCCTGACGAAACAAAAGCAACAGAAAAAATTGAATCAGGATCAAATATAAAAGAAAATTCTGGACAAAAAACAACCAAAATTAAAGAAGCAAAAGCTGATCAGCAATCAATTCCAAATGAATGGTATGGTTTTCAAGAAGGATTAGAATTAGCAAAACAAGAAAACAAACATATAGTAATTGACTTTTATGCTGAATGGTGTAAATGGTGCAAAGTTATGGATGAAAAAACTTTTTCTGTACCTGAAGTAGAAAAATATTTATTCGAAAATTTTGTTCCAATCCGTGTAAATACAGAACTAAATGATCAGGTAACTTTTCAAGGCAAAACATTCTCATTGCGTCAACTTAGTAGTATTTTCGGTGTAAAAGGATTGCCTTCATTAGCATTTTTAACTTCAGAACAAGAAATGGTTACATTAATTCCCGGATATATTAAAAAAGATAAATTTATGAAAATTTTAGAATATATAAATAAAGAATGTTATAAAAAACAAATACCTTTTGAAGATTTTTTACAAGATGATAATTGTAAATAATCTTTATTTTATAAGATAATTTATTACACACACACAAAAAAAACAAAAAATAAATTGTAACTTGTTCTATTTTGCAGGATTTTCGGTAACAAACAGTGAAATAATCAATTAAATCTTGACTTTTAAAATTTTAATCATTATACTTTAAATGTTATATATACTGAGCAACCTAAAATATAAATATTAGGTCATTCAAAAAGGAAGAAAAGGGAAAAAATCATTGAGCAATAAATCCTCCCCAACGAGTAAAAAATCATCTCCAACACTCAATAGTAAACATAATATTGAGGATTCAATTACTAAACGAATTGAAAAATTTGTCGCTCGTGAAAATATACCAAAAATGAATTTTAATGAATTAAGTTTTCTAGACCCGTCAGTCATTGGTTTAATTTCCGAAGAGACGGCAAGACAATTTAATATTATAGCAGTTAGTCAAAAAAAACGCGAATTGGGTGTAGTGATGGCAAATCCGTTTGATTCAGTGGCATTAAATATAGTTCGTGAAAGAACTGGATTTGATTTAGATGTATCTTATGCTCCATATGATGAAATAATGAACCAAATCGAACAGGCATATATCCAAACAGAGAATCTTGAAGAAAGAATGAAAGAACTCGTCGATTTCGAGATAGAAGAAGAGAAAGAAGATGAGGACGAAAAGGTTTTAAGAATACGAGCAGAAGATGCACCGGCTGTTAAATTTGTAAACCTTTTATTTCTTCAGGCTATTCATGACAGAGCTAGCGATATTCATATTGAACCATTAGAAAGAGAAATCAAAGTACGCTTTAGGGTTGACGGAATATTAAAAGAAGCAGCCCCAGGTCATAAAAATATGCAATCCGGTATAATTTCCAGAATAAAAATATTGGGGAATTTGGATATTGCTGAAAGAAGAGTACCTCAGGATGGACGCGCCAAAGTAAAGATCATGGGTCGTCAGATAGATATTAGAATTTCAACACTACCAACTATCTATGGTGAAAAAATTGTAATGAGAATATTGGATAAGGGTAGTATTTCACTTAATATAGATGATATCGGGTTCGAACCTAAAATAATGGAAAAATTTAAAAATATATTAGGTCAGTCCCATGGAATGGTGCTGGTAACCGGTCCTACAGGAAGCGGAAAAACAACGACTCTCTATTCATCTTTAAATTATATTAATTCTGTCGATAAAAATATTATTACCGTCGAAGATCCGGTTGAATACAGATTGGAAGGAATTAACCAAGTACAAGCCAGACCACAAGTAGGATTAACTTTTGCAGCCGGACTACGTTCAATATTACGACAGGATCCTGATGTCGTAATGGTTGGCGAAATTCGTGATAAAGAAACAGCAGAAATTGCAGTAAAAGCTTCCCTTACCGGACATTTAGTGTTTTCCACTCTTCATACAAATGATGCAGTAGCAACAATAATTCGTCTATTAAATATGGGAGTTGATAAATATTTAATAAGTTCTTCTGTGTCTTTAATAATTGCTCAACGGCTTGCCAGAAGAGTATGTTTACATTGCAAAACTAAATATACACCTGAGCCCCGAGTAATAAATAAATTAAAATCTTTAAAAATTGATCCGGATGATATTACATTCTATAAAGGAGAGGGCTGTGAATATTGTGGTGGAACCGGCTTCTGGGGTAGAATTGCGATATATGAATTTTTATTTCTTTATAAAGATATAAAAGAATTAATTGTAGAAGATGCCTCAGAAGCACAAATCAGGAAAAGAAGTAATGAATTAGGTATGACATCACTTTTAGAAGATGGAATAAAAAAAGTTACGAAAGGTTTAACAACAATTGATGAAATCCTGAGGATCGTTTAAAATGGCTTTATATAAATATACAGCAATAGACCGAAATGGCAAGAAGATAAAAGGAAGTTCAGAGGCTAAAAATCCTAATGCATTAGCCACACAACTCGGGAAACAATCAATAACTGTTATTTCTTCTAAAATCATTGCCAATAAGAAACCGACTTCTGACAAAAAAAAAGTAAATACATTTTTTACATTTTCTAAACCGGTTACTAGTGAAGATATTTTAGTATTTTTTCGGCAATTAGCCACAATGGTTGATGCGGGAGTTTCTTTATTCGATTGTTTATTATTATTAGCCGAACAGGCAGAGAGCTCACAATTTAAAACAATTTTAAATAATGTAAAAGATGATGTAGAAATAGGTGTAGATTTCTCTAAAGCATTAGGAAAATATCCGAAAGTATTTCCTCAACTGACAATTTCAATGATCAAAGCGGCTGAAATCGGCGGGAATTTGGGAGATATCTTAGAACAATTAGCGATATATATAGAAGATAGGGATAAAATAGAAAAAAAAATTAAATCGGCTGTTTCATATCCTAAATTTATCTTAATATTTTTCGGTTTAGTCTTGTCCGGAGTTATTTTTGGATTAGTACCTAAGTTTAAAGAAATTTTTGAAGGTTTCGGAGCAGAACTACCTCGTCCAACTCTAATAATTTTGGGGATAAGTAATTTTGCTAAAGATAATATATTAATAGAAATAGCACTTGTATTATTACTGTTTGCGGGTTTTAAATTTTTAATTCGTACAGATCGAGGACATTATTTTTTTGATGGATTGAAATTTAAAATACCAATAATGGGTAAGATCAATACCAAAACTACAATTTCCAGATTTTGCAAAACATTAGGAACACTCACTAAAAACGGTGTGGTATTAGTTGATTCTTTAGGGATTGCCGCTGAAACGTCGGGTAATATAGTTGTTCAGAAAATGATCGAAGATGTGAGAAGTAAGATCATGGGTGGAACATCATTTGCTAAATCATTGCAAGCCCATGCTCTGTTTCCCGTTATGATGACAAAAATGATAGATGTGGGGGAAGAAACCGGTTCTTTAGAAATTATGTTAGGAAAAGTCTCTGAATTTTATGAAAGACAATTTAATGCTACAATTGATTCTTTAACATCAATAATTGAACCGATTTTAATGATCGGATTAGGTATATTGGCTCTAATAGTTGTTGTATCACTATATTTACCAATATTTCAAATGTCTTCAGTCATTAAAGGATAAAGAGAGAAATAAAAAAAAGAGAGAAAAATAGAAAAAAGGTAATTGCTATTTAACAAACACTAAAAAAGGAGGAAAGTAAAAAAGTAAAATGAATAAATTATTAAAAACACTAAAAGGAGGAAAGTAAAATGAAGAAATCATTAAGAAATCAAGCTGGTTTCACTCTCGTCGAGCTAATGATTGTGATCGTGATCGTCGGCATACTTGCTGCTGTTGCAGTCCCAATTTATCAATCAAACATAAATAAAGCTAAGATGAGTGAATGTGATGCTGCGCTTGGCACAATTCGTACATCACTGCGTGTCTATTATGCACAATATGGTAATTATCCGACGAATCCGGCAGATACAAAAGTTGTCGATGCAGTTGGTATTGATGTTGGTACAATTGATCTGACAGGAAGATATTTTGTTCCGGATGACTACACGATAGTATCTAGCCCTACCGATACAAGTTATATAATTACTTGTACAAAACCCACTCTTTTCGATAGTGTTCGTACACTTGATCAAGGCGGATATTTCCTTGGTGGTCCACAATAAGAGTAAACCCATGAGAGGGTTCAAATCGAGCCCTCTCACTCTCTTTTTTTCAAACTGAATTAAAATAATTATGTAAAACAATGTGAATAATTTTATATTAAACGAAACAGGTACAACTCTAACAGAAGCGATGATAGCAATGCTTATTGCAACAATAGTGATGTTGGGTGGTTTAAATTTCTTTTATGGCGGAGAATATTTTATAAATCGTATAAAAAATAAAAGAATTGCTCTTGTGATCGTTGAAAATAGAATGGAATTAGCCCATAATTTTCCATATTCGGTCTTAGCAGATAGTTTAAATGAAAATAATACTCAGGTATCCATGGGAGACATTTTAGGTTTGAGAACGACAAAAGTTGATAGCATCGATGATGAAGCTGACGGTCTGGGAGGAAGTGATTCTGATGGTGACACCGATGATTATAAAAAAATAACAGTTTCTTTCCAATGGACAGGAAAATCTACTCAAACAATTACTTTAAGTTCATATATTAGCAAATATTGGTAATTATAAAATGATCAATTTCAAACGAGAAGAGGGATTTACATTAATCGAGCTGATAATAGGGATGTTAGTTTCATCTATCATTTTAATTACAGTTGTAGTAATTGTAGTCAGTTCTAAAAACTGTTTTATTAAAGGAACAAATCAGTTGAATTTACAAAGAGATTATACTTTTATTGTTCAGTTATTATCAAAAAATATTCGCTTAGGTAATAAAGATTCTACTTATATCTATGCAAATTATTCTGATTATAAAAATGGAACAACATCAGAGAGTGGAAATTGTATCCAAGTTAACTATTCATCGGGAAAAGAGTTTGTTGCATATAAAGACAATATGAATTTGGTTGTGATAGATACAAGTGGAACAAAGAATAAACTTGTTACCCAAAATATTGATAATTTATCATTTTATTTTAATAACGTTTCCGGCATAAATAAATATTTGTGCTTTGATTTAAGTATATCTTCCAACGAAAAGGTCATAACCATGCAACAAATAATATATTTTCGTAATTAGAGGATTTTTTATATGTCTGTAATTTTCTTTATATTGGGTCTGTTTATTGGTAGTTTTCTAAATGTAGTAATTTATCGTTTACCGCGAAATGAATCGATCATATCACCAAGATCACATTGTCCTCACTGCGGTAAAAAAATTCGTTTTTTTGACAATATACCTGTAATAAGCTATATGATCTTACAAGGAAAGTGTAGATATTGTAAAAGCAAAATATCACCCCGCTATTTGATAGTAGAACTTATAACAGCAGTTGCATTAGTATCTTTATACCATATTTTCGGTATAAACATGGAAATGTTATTTTTTTCAATCTTTGTATTGATCTTGATAACCATTTCTTTTATAGATATAGAAAATATGAAAATACTAAATAAAATAGTCCTCCCGGGTATAGCAATTGGGTTATTTATGACTTTGATTTTCCGACCGGATAATATTGTACAATCCATTTTAGGAATGATATGTGGTGGTGGCGTGTTGCTATCCTGGTTTTACATCGGTAAACTATTATTTAGAAAGGAGAGTCTGGGCGCAGGTGATATAAAATTTGCAGCTTTAATAGGTGTTTTCCTTGGTGTAAAAACCACCTTAATAGCACTTTTTCTCAGCTCTCTATTTTTCACATTGATCGCAATTTTCCTGATATCACTTAAGAAGGCAAAACTCGATAGCAAAATACCATTTGCACCGTTTCTTGCCACAGGAGCATTAGTAAGCATGTGTTTTGGAAATAAACTTTTATCATGGTATTTAAATCATTTTATAGTATAATGAAAAATATGACAAAAATAATAAAATCAGAAAACGGCAGTGTCTTAGGAATGGTATTAATTTTTTTCCTTGTAATGACCATCATCGGCCTTGCAATTCTCACAATGGCATCTCAGGAAGCGGTTTTGTTTGGAAAACAATTAGACCAAGCAAAAGCTTTTAGAATGGCAGAAAGTGGGATTGACATAGCATTGTGGAGAATAAATAGTGGGCCAAATTATTTAGGCACATTTTCCAATGATTCAATATCTGTAACTTATGATTCTACTTCAATGGTACTAAATTCAACCGGTATATCAGGTTCACATCAACAAACATTATCGGTAAATTTATACGAA
>JAUVLI010000091.1 GCA_030600775.1 Fidelibacterota bacterium
TATATCTGCCGATTGTATTTTTTGCGGTAACTTTAAAATTATTGTAAAATGACTGATTGGCCGAAACTACTTTGAAATCGTTGTCTAAAACAAGAAAAGGCTCTCTTAAGGTCTCGATGATGTTGTCCGCATATTGCAAAGCAGTTTGTGTCAGCTCTTCTGATGCCGTTAACTGCTGATTGGCAGCTCGTAGTTGTTGGTTCATTGCTCTTAATTGTTGTTCGGTTGCAGTTAATTGCTGGTTAGTGGCGTTTAACTTATTTTCTGTTTTTTCGTAATCATTAAAAACATTTTTTAGATATTCTAAAACTTTTTTGCTTTCTTCTTTCATCTCATACCTCCTTCAAATTAAGTAAAAACATAGAAGATATTCTCATTATTATCACCGACAGATAGATTTACTTTTCCACTGGATATGTCCAAAGAAATACATCTTCTTTGTGTACCACCGAGTGATTTCGCTTTTATTTTAAGTTTTTGTTCTTTCACTATTTGAACAACGCTAATACAGTTTTTTTCTGCAATTGAGTCATCATTTCTTCTTAATACATTAGCTCCACCTGCAAGGCAAAATTTCATCTCCTCTTTGTCTGCTCCTGATTTTTGCATTTGTAATAATAAATTTGAAATAGCATTTTCTGTATATTTATTTTCCTCTTGTTTCTTGTTTTCAGGAGCTTTTTCAGGTAACATTATGTGTGCTATACCACCTATTCGGTTTTTCGCATCATATGCGACAATAGCAATACAACTACCTAAAGCTAAAGCTCTTATTATAATATCACTTTTTGATATTTCCACTTTTCCTGTAAATACATCAAGGATTTCTTTCATTTTATATCCTTCCTTCATATTTGCAAATTCCAATTTCATAATTTCTCAATTTCTTAATTTCATAATTTCTTAATTTCATAATTTCACAATTTCATAATTTTTCAATTTTTCAATTTCATATTATAGAAAGTTTTTTTCTTTCTCTTTTTTTAAAACAAATTAATCATTATAATCATTAATTGCAATAATTAATTTTTTTACAATATCTTTAGTAGAAATATCTTTCACCTTTTTACCATCAATATACAGAGCGACTTTATTTTTAGAAATTCCCGCAATTGCAATATCCGCACCTTTTGCCTCTCCGGGTCCATTTACAATGCATCCCATAATGGCAACAGTTAAATTTTTATTGATTTTTCGTGTCTCTTTTTCAAGTTCATTGACTATTGTAAATAGGTCATAATTTATTCTGCCACAAGTGGGACAACTGATTATATTTATTCCGTGTTTTCTAATTTCCAACATTTTTAAAATATCGTAAGCTACATTTACTTCTTGCACGGGATCATCTGATAACGAAACTCTAATTGTATCACCAATTCCTTCAGATAATAATGCTCCGATTCCAATTGCTGATTTAATTGTACCGGAATATCTTGGGCCGGCTTCCGTTACTCCCAAATGTAAGGGGTAATCATATTTCTCAGCAAACAACTTATTTGCTTTTATCATCATTGGAACACTTGACGATTTCAATGCAACAATGAAATTTGTAAAATCGTTATTCTCGCAAATTCTTATATGTTTTTCAGCACTTTCAACCATTCCCTCTGCTGTTGGATATTTATACTTTTCTAAAATTTCTTTTTCAAGTGAACCGGAGTTTACACCTATTCTTATAGGAATATTATTCGATTTGCAGGCATCTATTACGGCACGAATTTTATTTTCATCACCAATATTTCCCGGATTTATTCTTATCTTATCAGCACCATTTTCAATTGATCTTAATGCCAATCTATAATTAAAATGAATATCCGCTACTAATGGAATATTAATTTGTTCTTTTATCTGTTTTATTGAATTCGCCGCTTCCATTCCCGGAACTGCAACTCTAACTATTTGACAATTTGCTTTCTCTAATTCGTGAATTTGTTTAACAGTTTTATCAACATTTTCGGTCTTAGTATTTGTCATACTTTGTACTGAAATTGGTGAACCACTACCAACATTTACATTTCCGACTTTTACAAGTTTTGTCTTTTTCATATTTTTTACCAATTTATTTGTGTGAATCTCTCAATCCATAATTCGTAATTTATAATTCTTAATTCTTCCTTCGTTTTCTTCATGCCTTACTTGTATTCTTGGTGTTCAGTTTCCTTTCCTTTTCTCCGTTTTTTGCTTTCTGTTTTCTGCTTTCTGTTTTCTGCTTTCTACTTTCTGTTTTCTTACTACCTACTTCTTACTTAACCCGTAACCCGCAATGCCTACAAATGCCTATTAATTACCTATCAATGCCCTTTTCCCTTCTCCGTTTTCCTTTTTCTGCTTTCATATCACCCTAATATAATGTTTCCCCGGCAACTGCTTCACATATCCTTTCAATTCCAGATTTAATAAAGAGCTCATTATTTCTAAGTGACTACATTTAGATTCGAATACTATATCATCAACATACATCGCATCTTTCGTTAATGTATTGATCACCTTTTTCTCAACATCTGTCAATTTAATATTGTTAGCATTTTCTTCAATCCAATTCACCTGTTTTTTTAACTTATTCTGCAATTGTGGAAATTCACTAATAATATCTTCAAACGATTCAACTAATTTTGCGCCTGTTTTGATCAAACGATGACATCCGCCATATCTATTATTTAAAATATTTCCCGGTATTGCAAAAACTTCTCTATTCTGTGTATTTGCATTATAAGCAGTGATCAAAGCTCCACTTTTATTAGAAGCTTGTGTCACAATTATACCACGACTTAAACCACTAATAATTCTATTTCGCATTACAAAATTCCCGGGCACCATTTTTTTACCAACTAAAAATTCGGAAATAACCGCACCATTTTCTTGTATCTTTTTCATTAGTGATCTATTTTCAGCTGGATATATTGTATCTAAAGAAGTCCCTAAAACAGCAATAGTTCTTGAATTTTTCTTTATTGCAGAATAATGTGCAATTGAATCAATTCCTCTCGCCATTCCACTGACAATCGTGATCTTATTGTCAGCAATACTTTCAGCAATTTCTCTTGTTGCTCTTTTTCCATATTCGTCAGGATGCCTAGTTCCAACTACCGCTAATGAAAAATCATCCTCTTCACTTAATTCACCATAATAAAATAATAAAATAGGCGGATCATAAATAAATTTTAATATTTCAGGATAATTATCATCCCAATAACTTACTGTTTTCGCTTTTGAATATTTTATCCAATCCAACTGAATTGATACACATTTTTCATAGGATCTTAAATTTATTTGCTCAACAATATCGTTATTTACTCGTGGTATTTCTTTTAGTTCATTTGAAGTTGCTTCTAATACTTTCTGCGGACTTCCGAATTTTTTTATCAATTGAAAATATGTTTTTGGACCAATTCCATCCACACATAAAAGTGATAATATTTCTTTTAATGGATACAATTATTTTACAGATATTTTGTTATTTTATTGACTAATTTACCTAAATTTTTTCTTGTAACTGAAGAAATATAAATAATATCTTCCACCAATTTTACCTTATTTCCCAATTTATAATTATCTATTTCACTAACAGAATCAATTTTAGAAACACATAATATTCTTGGCTTATGTTTCATTTCAGAGCTAAATTGGTTTAATTCATTGTCTAATATTTTATATTTTTCAAAAATATCTTCTTCATTAACATCAATTAAAAATAATAGTATTTTAGTTCTCTCAACATGTCTTAAAAATTGATCACCAAGTCCTTTACCATGACTCGCTCCCTTAATAAGTCCGGGAATATCAGCCATCACAAACGAATTATATTCACCATATTTTACTATTCCGAGATTAGGAATGAGAGTCGTAAAAGGATAACTTGCAATCTTCGGTTTGGCAGTAGACAATACCGATAATAAAGTACTTTTTCCAGCATTGGGAAATCCTACTAATCCAACATCAGCCAATACTTTTAATTCAAAATCCAAATTTTTTTCTGAACCTTTTTTCCCATCTTTTGCGAATCTTGGTGCTTGATTGGTCGGAGTGGCAAAATGTTGATTTCCCCAGCCACCTCTTCCGCCTTCCACAATAGTTATTTTTTCCTTATCTTTTGTAATATCTGTAATAATATCATTGGTATCGGAATCACTGATTATTGTACCAAGTGGAACTCTTATGATAATATCTTTCCCATCTTTTCCTGATTTATTCGAACCTTGTCCAGGTTTACCATTTTCAGCTTTATAAATGTTGTGATATCTAATGTCTTGTAAAGTTGACAATTGCACATCACCCACAATAATTACATCGCCACCTCTTCCGCCATCACCACCGTTAGGTCCACCTTTGGCTACATATTTTTCTCGTCGAAATGCAACAATGCCATTACCTCCTTTCCCAGAACGCACAGTAACTTTTGCAAAATCAATAAATCTCATCATTTGCTCGCTTTTGTAGAATTCTTAACTGATCTGTCTTCTGTTTTAGATTGTTTTGTGTCCGAATTCTTATTAGGATTTTTTACATTTGCTTTAGAATTCTTACTTTCGGAAACTGATCTCTTCTTATAATCATTTACATAAAATCCCGATCCTTTAAAAATAACACCTGTACCACCGGAAATTATTTTTTTAACCTTACCATTGCATTTAGAACATTTGGTTAATGGTTTACTTTTAATACTTTGGATTTTATTAAATTGGTAATTACATACCGTGCATTTATATTTGTAATTTGGCATTTCCCCTCTTAATGTTTCATTTTTTAGAATTATTTTGATTGTAAAGCAGCAATAGCTGTTAAATTAACAATGTCATTTACACTGCAACCTCTTGAAAGATCGTGCATAGGTTTTTTCAGTCCTTGCAATATTGGTCCAACCGCCTCATATTTTCCTAACCGTTGAACGAGTTTATATCCAATATTTGCTGAGTTTAAATCTGGAAATATTAAAACATTTGCCTTACCTGCAACTTTACTTCCGGGAGCTTTCTTCTTTCCAACTGCATCAACAATTGCAGCATCAGCTTGTAATTCGCCATCAACATTTAAATCGGGATATTTTTCTTTTGCAATTTCAACTGCTTTTCGCACTTTATCGACAAATGGATGATTCGTACTGCCTTTTGTAGCAAAACTTAACATAGCGACAACCGGTTCAACATTAAAAACTGACTTGTGTGTTTTTGCTGTAATATATGCCATCTCTGCTAAATTTTCACTCGTTGGATCAGGTATCACTGCACAATCGGCAAATGAAAATATTCTTGATTCATCAGGTGAAAACATGAAAATATCACTTGACATTGTCGATATACCTTCTTCCATTTTTACTATTCGTAATCCAGCTTTTAATACATGAGAAGTAGGATTCATCGCTCCACTAATACAAATATCAGCCACATTATTTTTCAGCATCATTGCTGCAAAAAAGGTTGTATCTTTTATCGTTTCTATTGCCTCTTCTCTCTTTATTCCCTTTTTTCGTCTCAATTCCATATAAGTATCAACATAATCATCAAAGTCCTTTGATTTTTCCGGTATAACGAAATTTACTTTATCTAATGAAATTCCTCTTATATTTTTTACATTTTGAATATCTTCTTCACTACCCAAAAGAGTTACTTTTGCTATATTCAATTGGCTAATTTCTGAAGCTGCTTTAACTATTCTTTCATCTTTTGCTTCGGGTAGAAGTAAATGGACATTAGTTTCATCAATTGCTCTTTTCCTTAAGTTTTCCAATATTTTTAACATTTTATTTTCTCCTTCATTTTTTTATTTACAAAGTTCGAAACAAAATTTGATATGTCACCATTTAGTGATGCTATTTCTTTTATGAGCGAAGAACTTAAATAAGTATATTCTTCGCTTGGCATTAGAAATACCGTCTCAATATTCTTGTCAATTTTTCTGTTCATTAAAGCCATTTGAAATTCATTTTCAAAATCAGATATAGCTCTTAACCCTCTGATCAATACAAATGCTTTTTTCTTATTACAATAATCAATTAATAGACCGGAAAAAGTATCAACCGAAACATTCTTAATATTTTTTACGGATTTTTTAATAATTTCAACTCTTTCCATAGTTGAAAACATGGGCTTTTTATTCAAGTTAGTTGCTACCGATATTATTAATTGGTCGAACAATTTACTTGCTCGCTCAATAATATCTATATGACCATTTGTTATTGGATCAAATGTTCCCGGATAAATGGCTATCCTGTTTTTAACATTACTTTTTTTCATATATCCAAACTCCTGTTTCACCAAATATTTTCTCTTTTCTCATTATTAATGAGTCAATAATATCAAATTTATTCTTAATGGAATTCTCAAAGATAAAAATCCCTCCAACTTTTAATGCCAAATAAACACTTTTAAAAAAATCATTTTTCAAATTCAGTTTATATGGTGGGTCAGCAAAAATAACATCAAAATATTCTATATATTCATTACAAAAAGTAAATGCGTTAGATTTGTAATATTTAATACTCTTAGGATCATTTATTTTACTCAAGTTTTTCTTTATTATTTGTATCGACTTATTACTATTGTCAACTAAAAAAACTTCTTCAGCTTCTCGTGAATATGCTTCAATTCCCAAACTTCCAATACCGGAAAACAAATCCAATACATTTTTGTTATCAAATTCCTGAAAAACATTAAAAATATACTCTTTAACTCTATCTGCGGTTGGACGAAGATTGTGTTTAGGACTTATTAATTTTAATCCACCATGTTTCCCGGATATTATTCTTGGCATTTTTATGCTTTTTCAAATAAAATAATTCGTAATATTAAATTGTAAAATTTCCCATTGTCAATACTTCTAATTTCAATATTTTCAATATCAAAAGAACCAGGAATTTTATTTATTTTATTAAAAAAATCTCTTATTTGATAAAGATTGCCACCAAATTCCATCTTTAATCTGTTCTTTTTCATTGATGGAGATGAAACTATTTTAACATCATTTTCTAAAATTTTATTGAATGATAAATTCGTTTTACCGGCAGTTAAAGCAATATAATCAATGAAATTATTTACATCTATGTTTTTTAATTTTCCATCTGTTATACTTGCTGGTTTTTTAAATTTAACCTTAAAATTACTTCTTTTTGAAAATTTATACTTTTTATCTATACTTTTAAATTTAACATCATAAAAATCTTTATCTTTTCGAAGAATACCAAAAAACCTATCAATAATATCATCTTTATTTGATATTAACTCAAATGATAATTCGTTTTTTGAAACAGATAAGTATTTAATATTCAATCCGTTAGGAATATACTTCAACAATTTTGAAGTTACATTTAATCTTCTACTTGAATTATTTATTTTATTTTTTATATATCTGTATTTTGACTTTTCCCTAATAATTTTGTGGACATTTGTCTTTTCTCTATCAATTTTATTCTCAATTTTCCCTTCAGCATTAGCTATTTTCTTCTCAATGTGTTTCAATTTACTAACTTCTATAGAATCAACATCTTTTATTTCTATCTGTTCAACTTTTGTTGATTCTTTAGTATTTTGATTTTTCCTTTTGTCGGGGAAACCATCAGATAATAAAAAATATAATATAACAAAAATAATAATAATTATCAGAATAACTAACCAACCAATATAAGATTTTTTTGTTTTTAAACCTTTATCGACTTGGTCAACTTGATTATCCTCTTCATTTGATCCCTCATCATCATTATTTTCAAAACCAAAAAAACATTCATTATTAAAAGGTTTATCGCTTTTTTGAT
>JAUVLI010000148.1 GCA_030600775.1 Fidelibacterota bacterium
AATATTAATAAAAATTAATTAAATAGAAATAAAAATTCTTGGAACATTTTATTAAATATTGATTAAAAAATGAGTGAATGAAAAAATGAAAAAAAGAAAGGAAGATATTTTAGATAATTAATATGTTTAGGTTTGCTTTCCCATATGCGTTTATTTTATTGATTATTCCGATAGGAATGATAATTTTTTACTTGCGTAAAAAAAATGATAAATTCGAAACATTACGAATTGGTACATTAGATATTTTAGATAAAATATCACCAAAAATAAATATAAAAATAAAATTGCCGATAATATTACGATTAGCCGTTATTGCATTAATTATTTTTGCTCTTGCTCGACCTCAAATTGGGAATGTAACTAGAGATATTAAGAAAAAAGGCATTGATATTGTTCTTGCTTTGGATATTTCCGGATCAATGCAGATAGAAGATTTCAAGCCGAATAGATTGGAAGCATCTAAAAAAGTTGCAGCCGATTTTATTAAGGAAAGAAAGACGGACAGGATCGGATTAGTTGTATTTGCTGGTGAGTCATTTTTACAATGTCCATTGACCGTTGATTATGATGTTTTAACAAATATTGTTTCCGAGATGAAAATTATTCCGAGAGAATTGGATGGAACAGCAATTGGATTAGCTATTAGTAATAGTATAAATAGATTACGAGATTCAAAAGCAAAAAGTAAAGTAGTGATTTTATTAAGTGATGGAGATAATAATGCCGGTGATATTGATCCGATAACAGCGGCGAAATTTGCTAAAGAATTTGATATTAAAATATATACGGTTGGAATGGGCGGAGAAGGTGGAAAGTTAAATAATAATTTTTTTAGTTTCCAGAGAGTTCCTCCGGTAAATAAAAAACTTTTAACAAAAATCGCTGATTTAACCGGCGGAAAATTTTTTATGGCGAATTCAAATGAAAAATTAAAAAACATTTGGGAAGAAATTTCTAAAATGGAAAAAACGGAAGTTAATGTTGATAAATATACTGACTGGGCGGAAAAATATTTATGGTTTCTTTTACCGGCAATTTTGCTATTTTTTATTGGCATAATTCTTTCAAGAATTGTTTGGAGAGTTTATCCATGATAGAATTTGCACATCCGGAAATATTATGGTTACTATTTATTGTCCCGATTTTGGTCATTTTTCGCATGATCAAAAATAAGAAAATGATGAGAATAATTAATCGTCATATTGACAATAATATGTTCAAAAGATTGAGAGGGAAAAATAATTATTCGCTAAAAAGAATTCATTTTTTAATAGAAATATTTGCAATTATTCTCTTGATAATAGGAGCTTCAGGTTTACGGATCGGAACAAATATTGAGGAATTGAAAAGAGAAGGTGTCGATATAATAGTCGCATTGGATTTGTCAAATAGTATGATTGCAACTGATATTTCTCCAAGTAGATTAAAAAGGTCAAAATTTGAATTGAAAAAATTTATCGGGAATTTAAAAGGAGACAGAATTGGTCTAATAGGATTCGCAGGAGTTGCTCATTTGCAATGTCCCTTAACATTAGACCACAGAGCAGCTTCAATGTTGCTGAATATTATGGATAAAAAATTATTACCTGTGCAGGGAACAGCTATTGCCGATGCTATAAATATTGCCGTCAAATCGTTTCCTGAAGATACAAAAAGAGATAAGGCGTTAATAATTATAAGTGATGGCGAAGACCATGAACAAGATATTAATGAGGCAATTGAGAATGCAAAGGGAAAAGGAGTAATAATTTATTCTCTCGGAGTTGGTACTTTAAAAGGTGGGCCAATACCAATTTATAATAAGAGTGATAAAATAATTGATTATAAAAGAGATGATAGAAATAAGGTAATAACTACCGAATTGCAAGAAAGCACATTAAAACAAATTGCCAGAAAAACAAATGGTGAATATTTACGCCTTAATGAAACAAGATCGCCATTGAATAAAATTTATAAAGACATAAATACTTTGAACAAAGAAGAATTCAAAACACATGGTTTTACAAAGTACAAGGAACTATTTCAAGTATTTTTGACATTAGTATTAATTCTGTTATTATTAGAATACTTTTTACCATATTATGTTAGAAAAAAAAGTATTGTGAAAAATGGAAATTCAGATGAAAATTTATAATGATTAGTGTGTGTAGATGAACTATAAGAAAAATATTACAATTAAAAATATTATCCGAATAATAATTATTATTTTCTTATTTGGAAATGTGTTATTTGCAGAAGATCCCGGAACTGTGGCATATAAGAATGGTAAATATAAAAAAGCATATAATTATTATAAATACAAATTGGATAATGGAAAAAAAGACAATTCAATTTTAAGTTTTAATACTGCAACAGCTGCACAAAAGTTGGGACAATTTGATGAGGCGAAAAATAATTATTTACAATCTTTAAGTAGTGAAAATACAGATTTGTTGTCAAAAACAGAATATAATCTTGGACAGATCAGTTTGAAGAAAAAGGATTTGCAACAAGCATTAAAGCATTTCAAAAAAAGTATTAGATATGATTCGAATGATTTTGATAGTAAAGCAATGTACGAAACGGTAAGAAAATTAATAGAAAAGCAGAAACAACAGGATAAAAAGCAGCAGAATAAAAAACAAAAGAATCAAAAGCAAGATCAACAGCAAAATAAAGATTCTAATAAACAATCGAAACAAGATCAGAAAGAAGAACAGAAGCAAAAAAATAAGGAACAAAATCAGACAAATAGTGGTGATAAATCTGATAAAAATACGACTGATAATAAAAAAATGCAAGAGATGGAAAAAAAGAATATAACTAAACAACAAGCAGAAAATATTTTAGATGCAGCCAAAGAGAGAGAACTTGAATCAATTAAAAAATTAATTCGTTATAAGATGAAAGGAAAAAAAATAAAGAGAAGTAAGGATTGGTAGAATAACTATTTTTTAGTATTTTATTATATTTGAAACTGAGGAGAAATGATTAGATCTTTTATTAAAAAAATAATGTTAATGCAATAATTGGAGTTATGTAATGATTAAATATATTTTTTATTCACTATTAGTATTGTTACTTATTAATGCATCTTGCGATCCTACAAATTCAGAAGGCGATAAAAATCCCCGAGAATATACATTTACATTTGATACACTTGTCAGTTATTTTCACGGTTTACCGGAATATCAAACAATGATGAATCATATATGGGGAAACTCATCAGATGATGTTTGGGCATCCGGTCATTGTAGCGGAGCAGAGGACATTTTTCATTATGATGGAATAAGCTGGAATCCTGCACAAACTTCTCCTGCAGTTTATGGAGGGATGGGGGGAGAAGTATTTGGATTTGGACAAAATAATATTTGGGTAGTTGGAAGATATGGAAGTTCTGGAGATTCTATACACGGTTATAGTCGGATAGGACATTATGATGGCAATAATTGGGAAAGAGCAGATATACCGGATAGAACAGGTAGAGAGTTACTCACAATATGGGGAAAG
>JAUVLI010000155.1 GCA_030600775.1 Fidelibacterota bacterium
GCAGCGTTGTAGTCGGCTGTATCAGTTCTAATTTCTCCCACTACCCAAACATCATTTTTTACATCATATAAAGAGCGACCATTTCCCAGTTTTATTTCTTCCCAAGTGAAATCACTGCTTGTTGTGTCCATTGTCGTTGTAGTTACTATTTCAGATTCATCATTTTTGCTGTATGCTTTGTAAGAATATTGTGTGTTCGGTTCTAGATTTTCGTCAGTGATTATTATTTGGTTTTCGGTTATTGTTCCAGATGTTATTAGTGAATCGTTCCTCTTTATTGAGTATTCTTTTTCTTTGAGTGAGTCCAGCATTGTTATTTTCAGTTCTATGCTTGTGCAGTAAGTTTCGTAGATTTCGAGTTCTATCGGTTGTTTTTTTTCATCATCCGGACAGCTCATAAAGAGAAGTAATGGAATTATGATTGTAGTTAATAGTAGATGTTTTTTCATTTGTTTTCCTTGTTATTTTCTGTAAAATCTTTACTGCAGTGTCGCCAGAGATGGTTTTGTTTTGGAGTACATTAACCGTGTTAATGTGATGCAATGAGCCAATCATTGCAAAATAGTAAATTCCTAACGGAATTAATATAAAATATCCTTTGTGTTCATTGTGGTTTCATTGTGTCCCTTGTGGTTAATAATTTACAGAAATAAATTTATAATTGCACGATTTTTCGTGGTTAAGGATGCAATACATTGTCTGATAACTACAATTCTCTTATTATACTTTTTTGCCTTCTGTGATTTTCGTGAGTATATTTTCTTATCATCAATTACATTACAAATGTAATGAATGTGTTTTGGATAGTTAACTAATCGCTTAATACCAACTTCAAGAATTTTCGTTTACCTATTTTAACAATATCGCCATTTTGTATATTTATTTTATTTAGAAATTCCGTTATTTTCTTTTTGTTGATTGAAACACCACCTTGCTTGATCAATCTTTTCGCTTCACCTTTTGATGATACCATTTTAGCATCAAATATAATGTCCGCTAATAATATATTCTCGCTTGAACATTTATATTCCGGTATATCATCTGGAATATCTTTTTTAATAACTAATTTATGAAATGCATCTGCAGCATTTTTTGCATCATCTATCGAATAATAATTTTTTGTAATTTCAAAAGCAAGTTCATGTTTTGCATCTCGTGGATTTTTGCCATTTTCTAAATCTGACTTAATTTTATCAATTTCATTAACACTTAAATCACTTGCTAATGTAAAATAACGAATTATTAATTCATCTGGAATTGATAGTATTTTCCCGTACATATCGTTTGGTTTTTCAGTCAATCCTATATAATTATCTAAAGATTTAGACATTTTATTTACACCATCCAACCCCTCTAATATTGGCATTGTGATAATTACCTGTGGAATTTGATTATATTCTCTCTGAATATCTCTTGCCAAAAGCAAGTTAAATTTCTGATCCGTACCACCCAATTCAATATCGGACTTTACAGCTATACTATCATAAGCTTGTGCAAATGGATACAATAATTCATGAACAGAAATTGGAATACCATTTTTATATCTATTAGAAAAATCATCTCTTTCAAGCAATCTTGCAATTGTAGAATTTGACAATAATTTTATTACATCTTCAAAAGACATTTTACTCAACCATTCAGAATTGTTTCTTATTTCCAGATCTTTACTATTCAAAATTATTCCAGCTTGTTCAAAATAAGATTTTGCATTTTCTTTTGTTTCTTTAAAAGTCAATGCCGGACGCGTTTTGTTTTTGCCACTCGGGTCACCAATCATAGCCGTAAAATCTCCTACGATTAAAACAGCTGTATGTCCTAAATCCTGAAATGCTCTCAACTTTTTTAACACAACTCCGTGTCCAATATGTAAATCTGGGCGACTTGGATCTGCACCCAATTTCACCCTCAATGGTTTATTATTTTTAATGCCTTTTATAATCTTTTTTTCTAATTCTTCTTCCGGAATTATTTCTTCTACACCTTTACGAATCAAATCCATCTGCTCATTTAATTTTGGGAAATTTTTTGTCATTCTGTCAAATCCTCAATATTTATTTCTTATTTGCCTATCCATTGATCTTTTTGCCTCGCGCTTAGCGATATCTTGCCTTTTATCATGTAACTTTTTACCTTTAGCTAAGGCAATCTCTATTTTTATATGATTATCTCGCCAGTAAACTTTTAATGGAATAATCGTTAATCCTTGCATATCAACTTTTTTCTTCCATTTTCTCAATTCCTTTTTATGAAGTAAAAGTTTTTTTATTCTTAAAGGATCATGTGTTTCATAACCCGTATGAGAATAGGGGCTGATATGAGATTGTATTAAAAATAATTCACCTTTTATAAACCTGCAAAACGATTCTTTAATATTCATTCTACCTTCACGAATTGATTTTACCTCTTTTCCAATTAATGAAATACCGACTTCAAGCGTATCAATTATATGATAGTCGTGAAATGCTTTTTTATTTTTTAATACAATTTTTTCCATAATTTGTAATTTAATAAAAAACTATTACTAATTATAGATTTTTTTATTTTTTTATATAGAATTAACCAAAGTTACAATTTTATACAGTTCCATAATCCCATTATCGCATTCTTTTCCGTCTTTCAGCTTCAATTAATGATATACAGATCAATCAGAATTTCCATTTAAAATTAATCCAACAAGTCCAAAACAAGTGATTAGAAAACTACCACCATAACTGATAAATGGTAAAGGTTTTCCCGTAACAGGCAAAAGTCCAATGGTCATTCCGATATTGATAAATACATGAAACAATAATGTAGTTGTACCTCCAATAATTAACATCGCACTAAATTTATCAGCAGCTTTAAAAGCCATTTTGTACCATCTATAAAAGAGTGTGAAAAATAAAGCTAAAATTATTGCAACAACAATAAATCCGAATTCTTCTGAAATTACCGAAAAAATAAAATCAGTATGCTGTTCGGGTAAAAATTGTAAATGAGTCTGTGTACCATTAAGATATCCCTTTCCCCAAAGTCCTCCTGAACCAATTGCAATTTTCGATTGAAT
>JAUVLI010000042.1 GCA_030600775.1 Fidelibacterota bacterium
ATATTTTTTCACTATGTTGACCAAATTCACTTTCAATATTTAAATTTTTCAAAAGTTGTTTTGTATTATCATCAATTGCATTTTTATTATTATCACTGATAAATACATTTGCCTGATAATGAGAAAGCAACTTGGCAACTCCAATGCCACTTCTTTTGGCTCCTAATACCGTAATATTTTTATTTTTTACATTTATCATAATTTTCCAATGAAGTTTTATCTAATTTTAAATGTTGCTAATGAAATTAATGCTAATAATATTCCTAATATCCAAAATCGGATGACGATCTTAGATTCTGCCCAACCCAATAATTCAAAGTGATGATGAATTGGTGCCATTTTAAATAATTTTTCACCTTTTCCTCTTTTTCGTAATGTGAATTTAAAATATGAAACCTGTAAGATTACACTTACTGCTTCAATTACAAAAATGCCTCCAATGATGATAAACATAATTTCTTTTTTCAATAATACTGCAATTGTACCGATGGCGGCACCATAAGCCAATGAACCAACATCACCCATAAATACTTCTGCTGGCTTTGAATTGAACCATAAAAATCCTAACATTCCGCCAGCCATTGCTGATAGAAATACAGTTAATTCTCCAGATCCGGGAAGATATAAAATATTTAAATAACTACTGAAATCTATTCTACCTGTAATGTAAGCGATTGCTGCCATAACTAATGCAACAATAGCTAAAAGTCCGGAAGATAAACCATCAAGTCCATCTGTGAGATTTACTGCATTAGAAAATCCAGTGATGAAAATAATAATTATTGGTATATAAAAAAATCCAAGATTAATCACAGTATCCTTTAAAAAGGGAATAGTAGTACAAGATCTTAAACTATCTATTGCCGGTAAATAATATATTATCAAAGCAACAATTAATCCAAGAATAAATTGTCCTAAGAGTTTATATCTTGCAATTAATCCCTCTTTCATTTTTTTTACAACTTTTAAATAATCATCTAAAAAACCTATAGCTCCCATCCAAATTGTTGCGAATAATGATAATTGAATATATTTATTTGTAAGATCAGCCCATAGAAGAATTGGAACAATTACCGATAAATGGATCAATAATCCGCCCATTGTTGGAGTCCCCTCTTTAATTAAATGAGCGCTGGGACCATTTTCCCTTATTATTTCACCGATATTAAATTTTTTTAAAAGACGAATAATTACTGGCCCAAAAATAAAACTTATCAACAATGCAGATATTGCTGCAGCTGCACTTCTGAATGAAATATAACTTAAAAGATTTAATCCTGGGATATCTTCTCTTAATGGATATAATAATTGATATAACATTATTGTGCCCTCGATTTTATTAATTTTTCAATGATCGTCTCCATTTTTAATCCACGCGAACCCTTGATATAAATTATATCATTTGGCTTGATCAAAGAAATTAATGTTTCAGCCAATGACTTTTTTTTATCAAAATGAATAGCATTCATCATATCGTATTTTCTCGCACTATCAATTGTATATTTGGTATTTTCACCATAACAAAATAAATAGTTGATCTTTGATTCTGCAATTTGAACACCAATATTTTTATGACTTGATTCTGATAATTCACCCATTTCTAACATGTCGCCCAATACCATTATTATTTTACCTTTTGAATCCATTTCATTGAGTGATCTAATAGCTAAATTTACAGATAACGGATTTGCATTATAAGTGTCATTAATGATAAAGTAATCGTTTAGATTAATTATATTTCCTCTACCTTGTGGTGTTTTAAAATCTTCTATTTGCTTAATAATAGTATCAGTTGATAAGCCAAATGTTTTTCCAACTGTTAACGCAGCGGCAGCATTTTGAGCAACTCCATAACCGATAGAATTAAGTTGAATATTTTTTCCCGCGTATTCTAAAGTGTATCTTCCAAATTGATCATAATCAATGATCTTTAATTCATAATTAGCGTTTGACTTTATGCTGTAAGTAATCTTTTTTAGGTTGTTATTGTTATATTCTCTAATCCTAACATCATCATTATTGATGAAAATAATTCCATTATTATTAACAGAATCGAATAATTCAAATTTTGTTTTTTGAACATTTTCTATTGAACCAAATCCTTCTATATGGGTTTCCGAAATAGAAGTGATCAATCCATAATCAGGCTTAATTATTCTGCAAAGCGATGCAATTTCACCAACATGATTAGCGCCCATTTCAATAATAGCAAAATCATCATTCTCGTTTATTTGTAAAATTGATAAAGGCAGACCAATATGATTGTTAAAATTTTTTATTGAATGAGTTACAGAAAATGATGATCCTAATACTTTGCTGATCAAATTTCTTGTTGTTGTTTTTCCGGCACTTCCTGTGATAGCAAATATTTTTGCATTAATGATCTTTCCGTAAGAGGTAGCAGCTTCCTGTAATGCTTTTAATGAATTATCAACTATAATAAGCGGATATTTTTTAAGATTTTTATTTTTTTCAATTTCTTCTCTTTCTGCAATTGCCGCTACTGCTCCGTTTTCAATTGCTAAATTAATATATTTATGTCCATTTGTATTCTCGCCATGAAGAGCACAAAAAATATTTCCATTTTTAATCTCTCGTGAATCTATCGAAACGGAATGAAAATTTTCAAAACTGATGTTGTTGAATTCTACATTCTGTTGATTAAATATTTCTCTAATTTTCATTTTCTTTTATCCAAGATTTAATAATTTCTCTGTCATCAAATGGATATTTCTTTCCATTTATCTCTTGGTTCCTTTCATCGCCCTTTCCAAGTATTAAAACAATATCACCCTTTTTTGATCTATTTAAAATTTTGGAAATCGCCTCTTTTCTATCTTCAATAATAGAAGTTGATTTCCTGTTTTTTATTCCTTTAATAATATCATTTATTATTTCTATTGGTGACTCATTTCTAGGATTATCATTTGTCAAAATTATTTCATTAGAATTGATTTCTGAAATATGTCCCATTATACGTCGTTTGGATTTATCTCTGTTTCCACCGCATCCAAAAGCAACATTTATATTTCCGTTTTTGTGTATAAGCTTCATTGCATTGAATATTTTTTCCATTGCATCCGGAGTGTGAGCGAAATCTACAATTACTGTGCCATGTTGTCTTGTTTTTATTATTTCCATTCTTCCGGGAATAGGAGGGAGTGACTTTAATTTAATGTTTTCTGAATAGTCGTTCGGAAATAATGTTAGTTGAGAAGCAGTAGCTCCCAATAAGTTATAAGCATTGAATTTTCCTAACAGTGGAAACTTAATATTTATATTTCCAAATGGTGAATGAATAATTCCTTGCGTGTTGTCAATATTAAGATCAATTTCTTTGAAAAAATAATCGGCATCGGCATTTTTTAATGAAAATGATATTTTTTGAGCATCAATATTTCGATATAATTTTTTACCATATTCATCATCAATATTAATAATTCCATATCCGTCACTTTTTATCTGATAAAATAATTTTTCTTTTGCTTTAAAATATTTATCCATTGTTTTATGATAATCCAAATGGTCTTGAGATAAATTTGTAAATAATGCAAGTTTAAATGGTATATTAAAAACTCGATCGCGAGCAAGTCCAATACTTGAAACTTCAATTACAGTATTATCAATATTTTCACCTTTGAAATCTGAAATTATTTGATAAATATCTAAACTCTCAGGTGTGGTCAATGAAAATTTCTTTTGATAATTCTTGAATGCTTTTATTCCTAAAGTCCCAATATAACCAGTATTGTGATGATTAGTATCAAGCAAATATTTTAAAATTATTGCAGTTGATGTTTTCCCGTTAGTTCCTGTGATTCCATAAATATTAGAATGTTCTGAAGCAATGCGAAAAAAATTCTTTGATATTTTTGACAATGTTTTTCTGTCATTTTTTACTATTATTTGTGGTATTGAAATATTTGGCAGTTTTTTCGTAACGATTACTGCAACTGCTCCCTTGTCGAACGCAGTATCGATAAAATCATGTCCATCTACATTGTCACCTTTAATAGCTATGAATAGATCACCTTGTTCAATCTTTCTTGAATCATACGCAATATTATTAATATTAATTTTATCAATATTAATTGAAACTTTATATTTTATATCATTTAATATTACTTTCAATAACATAAATTAATTATCTCCACTTACTGTTAAATAGCAGTCGGAATTAGAATATATCATATTGCCCGCTTGAGGTTTCTGTTTAATGATCCTACCAGTGATCTTATTTGTGTGAACTTGCAAATTTAATTTAGTTAAAATATATTTTGCCTGACTATATGAATGACCAATCAGATCCGGCATAATTACTCTAACTTTGTTATCATTGGATTTTCTTTGTTCAACGATACTTTTTTTATTTCTTTTGTTGGTGCTTATTTTATTAGTATCTGTATTTTTTCTTTTTTCTATTGAAGTAAAAATTGAATTATTGATTTCAACATTTGTTTTTTTATTTTCTAATAATTCAGTTTTATTTTCAGGTTTGATCCAATCATAAAGATTTTCAAAATCTGTTGTATTGATAATGCGAGTAAAAACATTTTTTACAGCTGGAGCAGCTGCAATGCTACCGAAATGTCTTCCATAAGTTGGAGAATCTAATGTTATTCCACAAACTAAAACTGGTTTATTTGATGGGAAAAATCCTATAAAAGATGACATATATTTTGTTCTGGAATACTTCCCTTCAATTACTTTCTGAGCTGTTCCGGTTTTGCCTGCAATTTTGTACCCGAGGATAAATGCATTTGTCCCAGTTCCTTCTGTTACTACATTTTCCAAAATCTCTCTTAAATCTTTAGATGTTTTTTTAGATATTGCTCTTCTGATCACGGTAACATCGTGTGAGTAACCAAGCTCGTTTTCTGGTGTGTAAGCCGATTTTACAATGTATGGTCTCAGTAAAAGTCCACCGTTTGCAACAGCACAATAAGCCATTACCATCTGTAATAATGAAGCTGTAATATCATGTCCCATTGCTATCTGTGAATATGCAATTTTACTCCATTGTGATACCGGCTTAACATATCCTGCAACTTCTGCATTTAAACCAATACCACAAGGATCGCCAAATCCAAATTTTTTAATTGTTTCATATACAGATTCGTTACCCTCTATTTTGGCAATTTTTGCTGCTCCAATATTTGACGATAATGTTATTATTTCTTTTAAGGATAGCCATTCATTTTCGTGTGTATCATGAAGAGTTCGGTCATAAATCTCCCATTCGCCATTTTCACAATTTATCATACTTGAAGGCGTTAAATTGTCAGATTCTAATGCAGCTGAAATCGGAATTACTTTAAATATTGAACCCGGTTCAAATTGATCGGAAATAACTCTGTTTCTTCTTTGTGAAGGATTTGATCCTGACACATTATTTGGATTAAAATTTGGATAGGAAGCGATAGCTAAAATTTCCCCCGTATTTGGATTCGCTATCATTCCCATTGCACTTAATGGATGATTTTTGTCATAAGCTTTTTTTAATTCATTTTCCAATATTGTCTGATAATCGATATCAAGTGTTAAAAATAAATCACCGCCATCTTTTTTTTCTGCATTTTTTGGAATGTAACTTGAAACTGTTTTACCTTTAACATCTTTTTTTATTATTTGGAGACCTTCTTTGCCGGATAGATATTTATTAAAAACATTTTCAACACCGGCTTTTCCGTCATTATTCCAATTTGTGAAACCTATAACTTGTCCAGCTATTTCTTGAAACGGATAATGTCTTATAATTTTTCTTTTATAATTTAACCCTGTTAAATTGTGTTTTTTCAATTGGTCAACTTTTTCAACCGAAATGTTATTTTTAATTTTGTAGTACTTCTCTTTATTTTTAAATATTTTTTCATAATAATTAGATGTATTACCAAGTACCTTTGATAATGTTGAAAATACTTTTTCCGGATCGTTTAAATCAATATATCTTGCTCCAATGTCCCATTTAATTAAGCTTGTAGCCAAAATATTATTGTTTCTGTCTAAGATCAAACCTCTTTCGGGTTGAATTGTTTTTTTTCTGATCGACTGTGCTGTGGCAGCGTTTGCTAATGAATTTATATCCAAAATTTGAATGTTCACTAACTTGTAAATTACTACAATTGCAAAAACAAAGAGGAAAAAACATACCGTTCCCGTTCTGATGATATATTGTTCATTATTTTTACTTTTTTTTGCCATAAGTTATTTTATTATTATTACATCTGTTTGTGGTTTTGAATTTATCATATTTAATCTTTTTTCTGCTATTTGTTGTATTCGGTCAGCTCGAGATAATTTGGTAATTTCTGTTTTAAGTTCAATTACATGTTGTTTTGTTCTTTGTTCAATCTTTTTGGTGTGATCTATATAATAACTAATTTCATTTACTGTAGTTTGCATATATAAATGCAACACAATAGTTACTAATGTGATAATTAGCAAATACAAAAACATAAACCATCTATTTGTTATTATTCTCATTATTAATGAATTTTCTATATTTGAATATAATTTTTGTTTTTTCATTTTTTTCTAGCCATATTCCTAACAATTATATTTTTTCAGCTACTCTTAATTTTGCACTTCTACTTTGAGGATTATTTTTCATCTCTGAAAGGGTGGGAGTAATTATTTTGTGAGTTATTTTTTTCAATGAAGCTTTATGATTACATACGCATACTGGCAATTCGGGTGGGCAGATGCAGTTTGTTGTTGCTTCTTTTATTGTGTTTTTTACAATTCTGTCCTCTAATGAGTGGTAAGAGATCACAACTAATCTTCCACCGGTTTTCAATAAATTGATCGCTTCTGTTAACGATTTTTGTAAAACATTCAGTTCATTATTGACTTCAATTCGAATTGCTTGGAATATTCGTGCCAATGTTTTATTGCGATATTTATAATTTGAAAACTTGGAAACTATTTTCGCTAATTTATCAGTAGTATCTATTGTATATTTTTCTCTCTCTTTTGCAATAGCTTGTGCAATCTGTTTTGACATTCTCTCTTCACCATATTTGAAAAATATTGATATTAATTTTTCTAATGAATAATTATTAATGATATTTTTAGCTGTATTTTTCAAAGTCGGATCCATTCTCATATCCAGATCACCTTTACTCGAAAATCCAAAACCTCTTTCACTATCGTTCAATTCCAGATTTGAAGTTCCAAGATCATATAATATTCCATCTATTTTATTAAATCCCAAACCGTAAAGCTCCACTTTGATTTTATCAAAATTGTTTTTAATAATGGTAAATTGTTTAAATTTGTCAAGTTTTGATGAACTAATTAAAATTGCTTTTGGATCGACTTCAAATCCAATTAATTTTCCATCATTATCAATTTCGTCTAATATCTTTTTTGAGTGACCTCCCAGACCGAGCGTTGCATCAACATAAATACCTGATTTGTCGGTTATCAAATATTCTATCGATTCATTCAATAAAACAGGAATATGTTCAATTTCTCGATCCATATTTTAAATTAAAATATCATTTGCTAATGAATTAAAATCCTCCTTAGACAATGGGTTTTCTTGCTCATATTTTTTCAATATTTCCGGCTCCCAAATTTCAATTTTGTTCAATGTTCCCACGATCACCACCTCTTTTTCAATATTAGCATATTCCATTAGATCATTTGTCAATGTAATTCTTCCGGCACTGTCAATAGGACACTTCGAGGCAAATCTCGTAATTTGTCTTAAAAACATTTTGTGTGTTTGCTTTAATGAAGATAGCGATTCGTTTAATTTATTCATCATATTTTCCCATTGTGGCTCTGGATAAATTACTATGCTGGATTCATCAATTCCTTTTGAAATAACTAAATTTGATATTCCCCTTTCACTTAATGATTTCCTAAATCGTGAAGGAATATTCACTCTGTTTTTGGAATCAACATTGTATTGAAATTGTCCAATAAAATCTATAAACATTCAAATGCCTCTCAAATTATTTTCTGTGTTGGGAACATCTCCCACAATCTCCTACAATTATACACATTATCCTATTATCATGCAAGAAATAAATGATTTTTTTTCATTTTTTCCCACTTTTTATTATAAAGTGTTTAATTGATGAATTATTTATTATTTTAATTATAAGTTAAATTATATTTTATTTAAGAAAACAATTCAATTTTAAAATATTTTTTCTTATCTTTTATATTAAAAAAATGGAGAATTATGAAAATAAAAAGAAATCAATTATGCGGAAATTTAAATAAAAGCCATGTTGGGAATGTTGTAAAATTAAATGGCTGGATAAATACAAGACGAGATCTTGGTGGAATTACCTTTGTCGATCTACGAGATAGATACGGAATAATACAAGTTAGATTTGATAGCGATTTACCGGAAAAAATTCTCAAGATAGTGAAACAATTAAATATGGAAGATGTTATTGCAGTAGAAGGTGAAGTGCATAAGCGACCGGAGGGTTCAGTTAATAAAAATATGCCGACAGGTGAAATTGAAGTTATTGTAAAAGATTTTGAAATGTTAAATAAATCAAAGCCGACTCCATTTGAAATTAAGAAGCGAGAAACCGGAAGTGAAAATTTAAGATTAAAATATAGATATTTGGATTTGCGAACCAAAGAATTACAAAAAAATATTCTAATTAGACATAATGCATTACAATCTACAAGAGAATTTTTAAGTGGTGAAAAATTTATGGAAATTGAGACACCATTTTTTATTAAATCAACACCGGAAGGAGCAAGAGATTTTGTTGTGCCCAGTAGAGTGAATTTAGGAAAGTTCTATGCATTACCTCAATCTCCACAGACATTTAAGCAATTATTAATGATATCCGGTTTTGACAAGTATTTTCAAATTGTGAAGTGTTTTCGTGATGAAGATCTTCGAGCAGATAGGCAACCGGAATTTACACAAATTGATATGGAAATGTCATTTATTGATGAAAGTGATATCCAAAATATCTCTGAAAAAATGTTAGCCCATATTTTTAAAAATACAATTGGTAAAGAAATTTCAATTCCATTTCCAAAAATTACATATCATAAAGCAATGGAAAAATATGGAAATGATAGTCCGGATACAAGATTTGAAATGATGATAGAAAATGTGGAAGATTTTGCTAAACAGACGAATTTCAAAATTTTTCATTCTGCAATGGAAAATAATAGTGTCGTTAGAGCATTAAAAGTAAAAAACGGATCTGAATTTTCACGAAAGGACATTGATGAATTAATAGAATTGGCAAAAAGATATGGAACGAAAGGTCTCGCCTATGTGAAATATAATAATAATGAATTTCAATCCGGAATTTCAAAATTTATTGATGAAAAGTCGGGGAAAATACTTGTTGATAAATTGAACTTAACGGATAATGATCTTATTTTATTTATGGCTGATAAGTGGAAAGTTTCATTAACTGTTTTGGGAAGTATCAGAAAATATCTTGGTAAAAAAATGGATCTGATCAACAATGAAGAAATATCGGCTCTTTGGGTTACGGACTTTCCTTTATTTGAATATAATGAAGAAGAAAATCGGTATCAATCGATGCATCATCCTTTTACTTCACCTAATGAAGAGGGTTGGAAATATTTGGAAAGTGATCCTGCAAAGGTAAAATCACGTGCTTATGATGTCGTGATCAATGGTCAAGAAATTGGTGGCGGAAGTATTCGTATTCATTCACGCGAAAAACAAGAAAGAATATTTTCTGCATTGAACATTTCTGATGAAGAAGCAAATAGAAAATTCGGATTTCTATTAAATGCTTTTGAATATGGCGCTCCTCCTCATGGTGGAATTGCATTTGGATTTGATCGTTTAGTTGCAATTCTTGCAGGCGAAGAGACAATTCGTGAAGTTATTGCTTTTCCTAAAACAACAACAGCTCAATCTTTAATGATCGGTTCACCTGATATTATTGATGAAAAACAACTGAAAGAATTGGGATTGAAAATTGAAACGGAAAAATGAAAATTTGAAAACAAATAGTAACCTAAAATTACCATTTTATTTTATTTCTGATACTCATATTTCTACCGTGTTATCCGAAAATGAAATTGATAAAAGAAAAGATCTCTTTTCATTTTTTGAAAAAATAATTGAAACAAAAGGTACACTTTTCATTCTCGGCGATTTCTTTGATTTTTGGTTTGATCGTGGAAATTATATTCATAAAGATTTGACGGAAGTTGTAGAATATTTGGAAAAGATCATAAATGCCGGTATTGAAATTCATTATGTAGCCGGAAATCACGATTACTGGATCAAAGGATTATTGACAAAAAATGTTGGTGTCAATTTCTATCCGGACAAGATTGAATTTATTCATAATAATAAAAAGTTTTTACTTATGCATGGAGATGGTCTATTGAAACGTGATAGAGGATATAGATTGCTCAAAAAGGTGTTTAGGTTACGAATAGTAATTAATTTATTCAAAATTTTACCTGCTTCATGGATCTATAAGATCGGTGAAAAGGTAAGTAATATTACTAGGCGATATAATCAACCGATCATAAATATGAAAGATGTTAATGAAATGATGAACTATATGAATAAAAAAAATAGTGAGGGATATGACATTGCAATGATGGGACATATTCACTATCCAAAGCTTATAAATTCAAATGATAATTATTCTCTCATTTTAGGCGACTGGATTACACATAGAAGTTATGCTGTCTGGGATGGAAAAGAGGTTTTGCATTTGGAGTGGGGAAGATAAGAGTAGGAATAAATTATTTAGTAATTATTTTACTCTATATTTACTCCAAGGGAAAATACTTGTATTTTCATTTTTATTTGGTTTTCTGAAGATAAAAAGATGTTCATGCATTATTAGGTAAAATTTGTATTTTTTTGCTTTCCATGCCCATCTATTCGAATATGAACAATTATGTTGCGCTTTAATAATTTCTTCTTTTAAAATGAAACCCGTTTTTAGAAATCGTTCCATTAAGTAATGAGAAATAGGAACATAATGTTGTCGTTTTCTTGTGTCGCCAATTAGAATAGCACAGAATTTGTTTGGCTTTAAAACTCTAAATAATTCTTTAGAAATTATCTCAATATCATTTAAAAATTTTACCATTCCACCACTACTGGATAAATCTTCTTCAATTTTTCCGTCTGAATATTTTACAATATTTAAATATGGTGGATGTGTAACTATTAAATCAATTGAGTTATCTTTTATATTTGGCATTTTTTTTGCATTTCCAACAATTGCTTTTTGTTTGCAATCAGTTTTAAAATCAAATTTTAAAGCATTATTAGAAAGCTCGACTGCTTCAGGGTTAATGTCAACTCCCAAAGCATTTCGATTTAACAATTTTGCTTCTATCAGAGTTGTGCCAGAACCAACCATTGGATCTAAAATATAATCCTTTTTTTTCGAATACATTTCAATTACATTTCGTGGAATCTGTGGAGCAAAATTCCCTCTATATTTTGGAGAATGTGTTGCCCAATTTCCACGTTGAGGAAAAGTCCATAAAGTAGTAGTTTCTAATTTGAATTTTTTTATAGTTTATCTCCTCAAAAAATGATATTATCCTTTTGATACAATATTATTCAAACAAATTTACGATCCATTTTATCCAATTAACTATACTTGAAGATCTCCTCCGAAATGTGTTTTCAGAATCTATGTTATATAAATTAGACATTTTCATAATTTGGAATATTTCACTTTTTGATGGTATTCTTAATTTTGAAAAATATAATTTCATTGTATCATTAAAAACTTTATGTCTTAAAATCATTTCAACAAATTTCAGTTGCCTTTGAGGAAGTTTTAATTTAAAAAGTTTATTGCCTTCATTAGTTAAAAAATATTCAATCTGATTATCATCCTTTTTTTTATCAACAAATCCTAAATATCTGCCAGCATTGGTATAATAATCGGTTTGTCGATCTACATTTAATGAGCCATTTGAAAAGTCATATTCAGTCAACAAATTTTCTTTTGGAATGCTTTTTTTAAATAATAATTCGCATAAATTAATAACCTTATTAAAATCATTAGCCTGTGGAAAAGGTATTTTGGGTTCTGGTATTATTTTAACCTCATATAATATTTTTTGAACATCTTCTGATTCTATATGAAAAGGTTCTACACTATAATTTTTTTGTTTAATTAAATTCAGTGAGTTATAAAAATTAATATCTTCAAACTTATATTCATAAAGCTTAAAAACACCATTTGAGTAAACCATAAAGACTGTTTTGATTTCCTTATTAATATTATTTGACCATAATCTAAAAGGGTAATAGATTTGACGAATTATAAAATCTTTTGAAATAGAGAGCTTAGCTTCAATAAGAGTTAATGAGTTTTTACTCTCGTATCCACCATCAATTTCTATTTGAGAATTATTAACGCAAATATTCATGGTAGTTTCATCCTTATTTAATTTTATATCAAAATCAAAATAATTTGAACCCATTCTACCATTAATAGTGGGCAGTATTTTCTCCTCCTCAATAAAATCTAAAAAAATGCCTGACACATAAGCACAATTAATAGCAGTGGCTTCACTGGTGATATTACTATAATCTATACTTTTTATGTAACTTGGAAATTGAAGATATTTGACTTTTCTATTATCGTTCTTAATAGAATGATAATTTTTAAAATTAGAAATTACATATTTTCTTCTTGATATGGGCAAAATTGCTAGATTGTTTTTTTTAAATAAATTTGGCAAATTAAATTTATGATCAAATTTTGTCATTATTCGTGCTTCTCGGAACTCATTTATTTGGCTTGAGGTTATTTCGAATTTTCCCTCACAGTTAATTCTCTCTTCAATATCGAATTTTTTAAACAATTTTTCCCAAGCTTTATCGTTCAAGCCTTGCTTTTTTTGATTCATTTTTTTTATTCCTCATTCAATAATTAGTTGTTTACATTGAAATATTTATGTTTTACACTTTATCATTTTTCTAATACAACTTTTTAATTAATGTTAAAATTAAATCATCTATAATAAGTCAGATAAATTTTCTGTATTCTGTTCGATTTTAATTAGTTTCACTTTGTTGGTATTATATAGGACAAATTCTTCTCCGGTAGCAATGGGATCAAAATATCTGATTCCGTCAAACCCTAAAGAAATACAATAATTATTTAAATGTTCATTACATTTTAAGTTAGGAAATTTAATTTTTGCTTCATTTTCAAATTTTTCGTAATCTTTATATAATACTAAATCAATAAATTTCGGATTACCTTTATATGTTTTCATTCCCCCTTTTTCGCCATCACAATTGTAAAAATTATCCAAAGCAGTTTTATCTTTTCCAAGATATAACCCCTTTCCTACTCCTATTTCTCCGCAACCAAAAGAAGCATGATAAAAGATGTGTTTTTTATAGTTTTTAGTATTAGCAATATCTTTTTCCATTTTACACTTTATTAGATATTCATCACCATAATTATTTAATCGTTCAATGTTTTCTGGTAAATTTATTAGTTCTTCTGCTTTCATTTTAATAGTTCATTATTAATAATTCTTTAACTGAACCCCTTTTAAGGGCATTACAATTAATCATTCTAGTTGCTTTAACTCTATGAATTTTGTAATTTTTATAAAGTATATCAAAAAAAATATCATCTGGGTTTTCATTTTTAGGATCAGAATTGCTAAGTATTAAATTTGCACCTATTTTATCTAATTCTTTATAAAATTCTGATAATTTTATTTGATCTTTATCATTAAAACCATCTTTTGAGTAACTCGTGAAACTTGATGAATTATTTAACGGACGATAAGGAGGATCAAGATATACTAAAGAATCTGAATTAATTAAGTATTTTGTATCAAAAAAATCACATGTTCTTATTTTAGTATTTTTTAATGCAGAATTTACAGCTAATATATTTTTCCTATCACAGATTTTAGGATTTTTGTATTTACCTGATGGAACATTGAATTCACCTTTTCTGTTTTGTCTAAAAAGACCATTGAAACAGGTTTTATTAAGAAATATAAGCTGGCTTGCTCGAATAATCCAAGAAGCATCATAATTTTTATAATTAAAAACAGGAATATTTTGATTGTATTCCGATCTGATTTTGAGGTAATATTTTTTTCTGTCATCAGTTGATTTAATTAAATATTCATTTTGATTTTTTTGCAATTCGATGATCAATTCTTTATGATTTTTTTTAATTGCCGTATAACCAATAATTATTTCTTTATTAATATCAGAAATAAAAGCGTTTTCGACTTCATAATGATTTTTTAAATAAAAGAAAAATGCTCCACCGCCAATAAATGGTTCGACATAATGTTTAATTCTTTTTGTTTTTTTTATTTTTTCCGGTAATTGTTTTTCTAATTCTTTTAATAGCTGAGT
>JAUVLI010000141.1 GCA_030600775.1 Fidelibacterota bacterium
TTATTTTTATCGCGATTATATTGTATAAAAACTAAATTCCATAACTCAATATAATTTGGATCGCCGGAGTTTATTTTTGTTGGATTTTGGTCTTTTACATCATTACCGCGATAATAATGAATTTCTGAACAAGGGCCACAAGGACCGACAGCTCCCATATCCCAAAAATTATCTTTTTCACCATATCGTAATATTCTATCTTTTGGCAAACCGGATATTTTCTTCCATAAACCGAATGATTCATCATCATCTTTATAAACAGTTGCATAAAGACGATTTTTATCAATTCCATAAATTTCTGTAAGTAGTTTCCAAGCCCATTCTATCGCTTCCGATTTATAATAATCACCAAAACTCCAATTGCCAAGCATTTCGAAAAATGTGTGATGATAATTATCTTTGCCAACTTCTTCCAGATCGTTATGTTTTCCACTAACACGGATACATTTTTGTGTATTAACTGCTCGTTTAAATTTTGGTTCTGATTCACCTAAAAAATATGGTTTAAATTGATTCATACCGGCGTTTATAAATAGCAATGATGGGTCATTTTGAGGAATAACTGGCGCACTTGGAATGACTTCGTGATTTAATTCTTTGTGAAAATAATCAATAAATTGTTTTCTGATGGTTGTTGATTTCATAGATTTCTTATTTTTTTTAATATACTGCTAATTTTTTCATTTCGCTTAATCCGTCGACATTATGGATCAATACAAGATAAACGCCACGTGAGATCTTCTTTCCATTATCTAATATTCCATTCCAAATAATTTGATTTCCATAATTATTCGGATCATTTGTGGAAATTGTTAAAATGACTCTACCGTTAATTGTTGATATTTTTATTTCACTTTGATCCGGAAGATTGTCAAATACTATTCTGTCATTTTTATCGGGATCAAACGGTTGTGGAAAAATAATAATATTACTTGTCGTTTCTATTTCTTTTTTCCAAGCGGTTTCTACACAATTTAATCCAGATGGTGTTAAAATATAGGCGTAACCATTTTCATCATCAAAGACAACATCGTAAATTGTGTTGTTCAATAAAGGAGAATTGTCTTCAGTATATCCATAGCCGGAATTGAACCAAGTTCCATCATTTTTATAAATTCTAATGCCGCTGTTTTCAGTTAAGAACCAAACATTTCCTCGAACATCAATTCTGATTTTTCTTACATTTACATCTGTCAATCCACGAAGAACAGTTTCGCTACCTTGATTAAAAGTATTGAAAACATGTGAAATATCATCGTCAAAAGTGCTATGATCCAATTCAAAATTTGTGCGAATATTTTGTACACCACTGGAAGTTGTGATCCAAATAGAACCATCAGTATCTTTGCACAGTGATAAAACATTATTGTTTGCCAATCCATTTGATTCGTTTATTAAGTACCATTCACCATTTTTAATGTCAAAAATTGTAACCCCGCCTTCTGTAATAATTGGATTTTCTTGATTTTGAGTATTACCAATTATTAATCTTCCATGATCATCAAAGACCAATTCATTTGGTAATAATTGTAATTCACTTCCGGTTTCTGTCGTGGAATATTTCTCTATAGAGCTATCGCTTTTAAAACAAACTAATGATTCGTTGTTTCCGACATGAGCATTTACAACCCAAATATCACCATTTGAGGATTCTGCAATTCCACGCATTTTAATATATTCATCAGTTCCACCGAGATTTTCGGTGCCGTGAAAAATATCATCTGTAGTATCGTAAAGCGAATATTCGGAATAATCATTTAGATTTAATTTAAAGAATACACCGAGTCCAACGATTGGTTCATAATCTAAATATTGCTCAACACTTGTATGATAATCCGTTAATGTAAAGTATAAATAATTATTTGATGAAACATACATATCCCATGTTGCTCCTTCAGTTCCTTTTTGTATTGAATACGCTAAGGTATCCGACGAAAATGAATTGGAATTAGTGGAGCTGCTAATATTAATAGTGGAATCAGCTTTAATTAAATCATGCCAATAATATTGTCTAAATATATCAATTCCATCATTGTGAGCAATATAGACATTTCCATTATTATCAATTGCTAATGATCTGAAAGTAGTAGTTCTGGTAAAAATTGGTGAATTTGGTATAAAGGAGCTTAAAATATTTCCATCAAATGAAATTTCTATCAAACCTTCATTTCTTATTCCAAAAAATAGTTTTTCATTTGAACAGGTTAGTCCAGTAATGATTTTATCTGACCTGTTTGTAGAATATATTTGTTCCCAATTGTTGTTTGTTTTTTTATAAATATGATAGGTGTTTGCGTAAAACAATGATTGAGAATTTGAAGAAAATGTAACTGCGGAATAAGTTGTAATACCATTGCTAGAAAGAATAGGAGAATTATCATTTAAATAATATATTGAATTATTTTGTGTCAGAAATAGAGTATCGTTAAAAGAATAAAAATTTCTCGTATCATTATTATTAATGATAGTCCAAGCTCCTGAAGGTTTCAAATTTGGATTGTTTAGATTTCCGGTTAATAAACCATTTGTACTTCCAATATAAATTTTATTATCAAATATTTGTAGTGAATGAATTTTTCCAAGATCAATAGGAAATTGTTCGTAAAAATCTTTAAACGCATATTCATCGTTGTTCCTGACAAAATGAGCAATTCCTTTCGTTAAATTCTTTTCATAAGCGATTAAAATATTATTGCTATCACTTGCAATCGTATTTATTTTTGAGAACTGGAAATCATAATGTTTTATCTTTCCATTTTTTGTATAATAAGTAATTTTTGTTGGATTGCTATCGTATCCGATCCAATAAGTGCCAATTTTATCTATATGGAAATATGAAATATTAATGTTATCTAAAAAGTCATTGTTTGTATAAATACTGATATTTCGTGATTGTTGGTCAAATTCTATCAATCCGCCATTTGATGCTGCCAATACGCAATCATTATTATAATTTAAATCATATAATGTAGTTAAATTTCCATAAGATTCCCAATCGCCGATAGTGGCGAAAAGCGAACTAAATAATAGAAAAATAATAATAAACAGTTTTGATATTTTATTCATTTCTTTACAAAATTACTTTTTATCTTTAACGATTAATCCGGTTGCTTGAAATTCACTTCTAATTTTATTTAATGCTTGGGCAGCTTCGGAATAAGAATCATATTCTCCAATACGAACAAGGTATAATGTAGCGGACTGATTTTGAATCACTTTAACATAATAACCATTTTCGGAATAGAATTCTGCTAATTGTTTAGAATTTTTTAATTCTGAAAAAGCACCAACTTGAATATGATATGGTTTTTTGGTTGGTTCATTGCTATTTGTATTTTTTTGAATAAGATCATTGTCAAAATTTAAAAGAGATATTTTTTGAGGGTTTTTATTTGGATCTGTTTTATATAATGAACCGGAAATTCTTGATTTTATCAGTTTGTAATATTTTGTCTTGATGATTTTCGGATCAAATTCAATCGCATCATATAATTGAATTTGTGCATTAATAAAGTTGTTATTTAATAGATAATAATCTGCAATTACAATTTTTACATAGGCGGAAATAGTAGAATCAGGTGAATTCATAATTATTTGGTTTGCTTGAGATAGTGTATTTTCACCATTTTCTTCCAAGATCGCTTTAATTGCTTTTTTTTGTATGTTGTCCGGCATATTTTTTATTGACATCCGTAAAGAGATACTATTTTTGCCTTTTAAAACTTCATCAATTTCATTTGAAAATGATAAAGAAGTCAATACGAAAATTAATATTACTAATATACATATTTTAATATATTTTTATCATCAGCAACGTCCATCCGGAGAAGTTCCAGGCTTCCAACGATCGAAGCCAGCGCATTATTAAACTCATGAGCAAGCCCCCCTGCCAGAGCAGTTATAGCTTCCATCTTTTGTGCC
>JAUVLI010000056.1 GCA_030600775.1 Fidelibacterota bacterium
ACGCTGCAATTTTCTATTATACAAATCAGATGATAAATTCAATTCCTGTTGCGGATGGCCCAGTTTTGATGATGAGATAAAAGGAGCAATAAAAAGATCCGTTGACGCAGATGGAATTCGAACGGAAATTACTTGTGCTAATTGTGGCGCTCATCTTGGGCATGTTTTTACCGACGAACATTATACCGAAAAAAATATTCGCCATTGTGTAAATTCCATATCAATGAATTTCATTCCAGTAAAGCAAACTGAAACTGCAATTTTTGCCGGCGGATGTTTTTGGGGCACAGAATATCATTTTAAAAAAGTAAAGGGCGTCATTTCAACTCAAGTTGGTTATATCGGTGGGAAACTTAAAAATCCAACTTATGTAGAAGTATCTACTTCAAACACAGGACATGCAGAATCTGTAAAAGTAACTTTTATTCCCTCAATTGTAACTTACGAACAATTAACAAAACTATTTTTTGAAATACACGATTTCACTCAGATCAATAGGCAAGGGTCAAACATTGGTGAACAATATCATTCGGGAATATTTTACACAATTGATAAACAGAAAAATATTGCCAAGAAATTGATAAATTTACTAAAACAAAAAGATTATAAAGTAGCAACAAAAATAACCAAAGCAGGAAAATTTTGGGAAGCAGAAAATTATCATCAGAACTATTATGGAAAACACGACGGACTTCCCACCTGTCATAGCTATAGAAAAATATTTTAATTTTAAGCACAAAAAATATATGGAAATAAAGAAGGAAAAATGGTTATGAGAAAAACAATAAGAATAATTTTATCTTATTCGATCATACTGATTTCAATTTCTGCCGGTTTAAATGCACAAAGTACAAATGAGATTTTTTCAATGATCAGATCAGCGGGTGATACTTCCGACTATCCGAAATCCGATCTGGTAAAAATTTTTGACAGCACAAAAGTTGATGTAATGCCGTCCGGAATGAATATTGTTAATGGCCATTACTTAACAAAAATTCTCACTTCAAAGGGCGCGAAAAATTTGCGAACGATAAAATATAATTACGATACTTTATCGGCATATATTGAATTCAAAAAAGCAGTTATTTACAAAAATACGGGTGAAATAATTACAATTGATCCTGAAAATACTTTTGATTATCCAGCTCCTGCGAGAAGTATTTTTTGGGGTTCACGACAAAAAATGATCTCATTTGGAAAATTAGAAGTCGGTGATGCAATTGAAATTAAATTCTATAGAAAGGGTTTTACTTATGCTTTACTTGATAATGATGATGACAAATTTATACCGCCAATGCAGGGACACTTTTACGATATTGTACCCTTTTGGTCGTCAATACCAATTCTTGAAAAATATTACGAAGTAAAAATACCAAAAGACAAATCTTTACAATATAAAGTTTATTACGGCGAATTAAAATTTTCAAAAAAAGAGACGAGCAACAAATATGTTTATATATGGAGCAAAAAAAATATTGAACCATTTGAAAAAGAAAAAAATATGGTTTCAAATTATGATGTAGCTTCGAAAGTCGTTTTGTCAACTGCTAAAAATTGGCAGGCAAAGTCCATTTGGTTTTATAATGTAAACGAAGATTATGGAAGTTTTGAAGTTACTCCAAAAATCAAAGAAAAAACCTTAGAAATAATAAAAGATGCAAAAGATGATCTGGAAAAGATTTCTCTACTAACTCATTGGGTTGCAGAAAATATTCGTTATCTCGGTTTATCAATGGGAGAAGGCGAAGGTTTTACACTTCACAAAGGCAGCATGACTTTTCGTGACAGATGTGGCGTCTGCAAAGATAAAGCGGGAATGTTAATAACAATGTTAAGAGCAGCTGGGTTTGAATCTTATGCAGCAATGACAATGGCGGGAGCAAAAATCGACACAATTCCAGCCGACTATTTCAATCATTCGGTAACGATTGTAAAATATAATGGTAAATATAAACTCCTTGATCCGACTTGGGTTCCGGGTGTTAGAGAATTGTGGTCAAGTGCTGAACAGCAACAACAATATTTGATAGGTGCTCCGGAAGGAATTGATCTGCGAACTACTCCTATAGCTCCTCCAGAAGAACAATATTACCGTGTTAACGGAAATTCTAAATTAAATTCAGATGGAACTCTAACAGGAAATTTTGTCATTGATGCAGAGAAACAATCCGATGCAAGATTCAGAAGAATTTTCAGAGGAAGACATAAAAACAATTGGAGATCATTTTTTGAAGAGATGATGTATCATATTTCACCAAATGTAGAAATTACAAATATTTCATATCAAGATCCTTACGATATTTCCAAACCGATGAAAATCAATATTGATTACCGCATACCAAACTATGCATTTATTGCTGATGATGAGATTCATTTTACTCCAGTCGTTGCAACTTATCCTTTTTGGAATAGAACGATCAATTATCATCTGTTCATGGATTTATCCTCCGATAAAAAGAAATACGAATTCAGATATAGTTGTTCACGACTTGTAAATTTTAAAGAAAAAATTATTTTACTTGATTCATATCAACCAAAAGTAATTCCCGAATATGATAGTATAGACAGCACTGGAGCATTATTTAATGCAAACTATTCAATACAAAATGACACACTATTTTTCGAAATGAATTTGGAATTTAAGAAACGAGTTTACGAACCGAAAGATTGGAAAAGTTTTCGTGGATCAATAAAATCCTGTAAAGAAATGGCAAATGATAAAATCGTTCTTAAAAAAATAGGAGAAATAAAATGAGAAAAATAAATTATATTATACTGTTACTTATTTTAATTATTGCAATTATTTCATTATTTGTCTATTTAAAAAAAGAACCGATTGCCGATGCGGAATATTTAGAGATTGTCAAGGAATACAATTTGAATGAAGACGGAAGTATAGATTTTACTTATCATCACAAAGTCAAATTAAATTCATATTATGCAATAAATCATCTGGGGGATGATTTCATTATTTATAATCCGAAATATCAAAAATTGGAAATAATCAAATCCGAAACAAAGATGAATGATGGAACAATAGTTAAAACTCCTGAAAATGGTTATAATGAATTTCTTCCACAATGCGCCGCGAATGCTCCTTCTTACAACCAACTTCGACAAATGGCTGTAACTCATACAGGATTGGATATTGGTTCAATCATTAATTTCAAATATTCACTTCATACTCAAAATGATTTTTTCCCAAGTTTGATGGGAGAAGAAATATTTGCTACCTACTACCCTATCAAAAAAATGAAAGTGATAATAACAGTTCTTGCTGACAAGAAATTAAATTATGATTTCAAAAATTGCACAAAAAAACCGAAGATAAAGAGTGAAAAAAATACAAAAACATTTACTTGGAATTTTAAAAATATTCCGGTAGTTGTTAAAGAAAACGATCAAAGTGAATTAGGAGAATTTTCACCTCGTCTAATTTTCTCAACTGTAAATTCTTGGGAAAAATTAGGAGAATATGTTAATTCACTCGTAGAAAATTCAATGAAAAAAAGTGAAAAATTAAAAGCGGATATTAAAAAAGATTTACCAACAAAAACTGACAATTTATTGAAAATTATTGCGACACAAAAAGAAATAAATGAAAATGTTGGATTGACAAAATGTTTGCCTGTAACTTACGGTTATAAAACAAAATCAGTCAGCAAAACATTTTACGAAAACAACGGCTCGGCATTTGATAAAGCATTACTTTTGACAACTTATTTGCAATGTTCAAATATTCAGTCAACACCAATTTTAGTGTCAAAGTATAATAATTTTTCTACAAAAGTTCCTTCACTATTTCAGTTCGATGATTTTCTTGTTTTATGTAATGACACATCCGGAGAAATTTACTTAAATCCAACTCACGAACAGAAAAATAATTTTCATTTTAACATTGTAGGAAAAACAATATTTAATTTCAATGATAAATCAAAACCATTGACAAAAATTCAAAAAAATACTAATACTAAAAATAGCCAAAAGATCGACTTGAATATAAATATTGAAGATGATCTAACTTTGAAAGGTGATTATGAGTTGATTTTCGGTGGAATTTTTAATTCGTATTATGATCTATACAAAGACGAGAAAAATATAAAAAAGGAAGCAACCGGAATTATTAATGATGCAAAAATTGACAGTGCAAAAATTTCAGAAATGGATCAAAACAGATCGATCATTAATGTAAAATTTCACTCTGATGATACATTGGAAATAAAAAGTGATTATATCAGATGGAAATTACCACAATTTTCACAGGGTTTTAATAATCGTAAAATCAGTGTTGCTCAAATAAATCGACAGACACCACTAAATTTAAAGCACAACTTTTGTGAAAATTATATAATAAAAATAAACTTTGCAGATTCAATAAAATGTTTAAATCCTGATACGATAAAAACTTTAACTAACGAATTCGGTTCTGTAAATATTGAATTCCAAAAAGATGGAAATGCATTATTGATCAAGAAAAAATTAGTTGTAAACAAATCTACTATTGAACCGAAAAGTTACAACGATTTTCGAAAACTAATTGTAATTTGGCAGAATCCACATTTAAATGAATTGGTATTATACAAAATTAAAAATAATAAATAGAATAAGGAACTGTAAATTATAAAAACAACAATCAAAACAATATTTTTCATTCTAATATTCACAATACAACTTTTTCCTGAAACGGCTATTCCGGATACATTTGATCTGAGAAATTACCAAGACACAACTTTCGTTACTTCAGTAAAATCTCAAGAAGGCGGAACTTGCTGGACTCACGGAACGATGGCGGCGATCGAGGGAAATTTAATGATGACAGGAAATTGGACTGCGGAAGGTGAAACCGGTGAACCAAATCTTGCAGAGTATCATCTTGATTGGTGGAATGGTTTCAATAAATTTAATAATGATGATATTTTTCCCAACTTAGGCGGTTTAACTGTACATGAGGGAGGTGACTATCGTGTTTCAACTGCATATCTATCTCGTGGTGAAGGAGCCGTTAGAGATATTGATGGACAATCTTATGAGTCAAATCCTGTAAGAGATTTATCATATTATCATTATTATTATGTCAGAAATGTTGAGTGGTACACAATCGATTCTGCTTTAACTAATATTGATACTGTAAAAAGAAAAATAATGAAATATGGTGTTTTAGCTACTTGTTATTATTCTTCGGGTGAATTCTATGATGGAAATATTCACTATCAGCCATATTCAGATTCCGAAGATCCGAATCATTCGGTTGCAATAGTCGGTTGGAATGATAATAAAGAAACACAAGCTGATGGAAATGGTGCTTGGTTAATAAAAAACAGTTGGGGAACTGATGCAGGCGAAAAGGGATACTATTGGATTTCTTACTACGATAAACATAGCGGGAAACATCCCGAAATGGGAGCTGTTTCATTTCAAGATGTTGAAAAAATGAAATATGACAAAATTTATTATCACGATTATCATGGCTGGAGAGATACAAAAACAGATGTGAATAAAGCATTCAATGTATTTGTTTCAGAAAACAATTCATTGTATTCAGAAGAAATAAAAGCAGTAAGTTTTTTCAATGCAGTCGATGAGGTAAATTATACAATTAAAATTTACAATAAATTTAAAGGCAATCAATTATCAGAATTACTTACTTTGCAATCGGGATATATTCAACATACCGGATTCCATACAATAAACCTTGATTCAGCAATTACACTTTCAGAAAACGATAGTTTCTTCGTCTCTTTAGAATTTGACAAAGGCGGACATCCTTATGATTGTACATCCGAAGTACCGGTTTTATTAACTCCAAAAGATAAATATTTTTTACAATCCAAATCTAATATGTCAAATACTATAGTTACATCCTCAGCCAACGCCGGTGAAAGTTACTATTTTGAAAATGAGAGTTGGCATGACTTACATGATTTAGATTCAACTGCAAATTTTTGTATTAAAGTTTTGACAAATTATGTTACAGCCACTTCTATCGAAACGCAAACTAATTCACCTGATAAATTCAAACTTTTTCAAAATTATCCAAATCCATTCAATCCATCTACGAATATTACATTTGAATTATATAAAGAAAGTAAAGTGAAATTAGTAATTTACAATATTCAAGGAAAAATAATTACAACACTATTAAATGAAAAGCTTTCAGCAGATAACTATTCAATAAATTGGACACCAAATTTTATTTCTTCAGGAATTTATATCTATCGCTTGACAATAAATGATAAATCTATCTCAAAAAAATGTGTATTTATTAAATAAAGAGATGAATTATTAAACTCTTACAGAGTTAGATCTGGTCGTGATATCTTAGATACAGGGCGTTGCCTTATGTTGGGCTATCATTCCCCTTTGGGGAATTAAAAATTAGTTTAAAATTATAATTAAGTTAAAATATTTTGTATATTTATTATAAATATTTTCTCTGAAGGAGAAAAATAACATAGCATAGGGCAACGCCCTGTGTTAAACAAATGCACAAAAATAAATTCTCTGAAAGAGAATAATAAAAATTGAATAATAAAATTACAAAAAGAATTAAAAAAATAAAAAATGGAAATTAAGAAATATCACAAAGTTTATCAAAAATTTATTTACATATAATATTTAGTACAAAACACAGAAAACATTTCATTAAACCTGAAATTGAAAATGAATTACATAAATTTATTGCAGGTGTAATGAAAAATTTGGATTGTACAGCAATAAAGATAGGAGGATTTACAAACCATATCCATATTTTGAATATATTTTCAAGAACAATAACCATAAGTAAAATGATAGAAATTGTAAAAAAAGATTCTTCAAAATGGATAAAAACAAAAGGTAATGAATTTAATAAATTTTATTGGCAAAATGGTTATGGAGCTTTTTCTGTAAGTCAGTCAAAAGTCGATGTAGTAACAAGTTATATTGAAAATCAAAAAGAACACCATAGAAAGAAAACATTTAAGGAAGAATACAGAAAATTTTTAAAAGAATATAATGTTGATTATGATGAGCGTTATATTTGGGATTAATTAATCGATTATTTAACTACTTACAGAGTTAGATCTGGTCGTGATATCTTAGACATAGGGCGTTGCCCTATATTGGGCTATCATTCCCCTTTAGAGAATTTAAAAATAATATTTTTGTCTCTTAACAATAATTAAGTTATATTATCGCAACAAAAAGAGATGAACAACTATGCCATTATATAAAAAAGAGACACAAAAAAAAGCAAAAGAATTTAATAAACTTTTGATCGAAAAAGGTTTTAATTCGAAAATAGATCTTGATTCATTTCGAGATTATTTAGTTAAATTAGTAATCTTCTACAAGGAAAAATATTTAGGTAAAGCAAGCATCTATTATAGTCCAAAGAAAAATTCATATAAATTGGTAACAAATGAAATTAAAGCAGAAAATTTTAAAGAAGAAATTGAAGAACTATGGAATAAAGGAAAAGAAAAAATTAAAACTAAAACAAAAATCAGTAATTCAAATATTCCTCATATATATATAGACGGTTCATTTTTAAAAAATAAAATTTCTTATGCATCAGTTGTAGTAAAAAACGATAAGATCATTCATGAAGAATCAGGAAAATTAGATAAAAAATATAATAAACATCGTCAAGTCGGTGGCGAATTATATGCTGCAAAAGTTGCGGTGGAATGGTGTAAAAAAAATGAAATTTATGATGTGATTATTTTTTATGATTATACCGGTATTGAAAAATGGGCAAACAATAAATGGAAAACAAATACTTCGCTTACTCAATCGTATAAAAAATATATGAGTGACATAAAAATCAAAATTAAATGGATAAAAATTAAAAGTCATTCCGGTGATAAATGGAATGAATATGTCGATCAATTAGCAAAAAATGAAATATTAAAATAAGAATATAAAAAAACAAAATGCCAAAATTCAAAGTAGTATCAAATTTTCAACCTACGGGCGATCAGCCACAAGCAATAAAATCACTTGTAAACGGATTAAATAATAATGTTCGTTTCCAAACATTGCTTGGCATTACAGGTAGCGGAAAAACATATACGATGGCAAAAGTGATAGAAAAGATCCAAAAGCCGACTTTAATATTATCACACAACAAAACATTAGCTGCACAATTATATGGTGAATTTAAGTCATTTTTTCCAAATAATTCTGTTAATTATTTTGTCAGTTATTACGATTATTATCAGCCCGAAGCATATATGCCTGTTTCTGATACATATATTGAAAAAGATGCAGATATCAACGAAGAAATAGAAAAACTTCGTCTAAAAACTACAAGTTCATTGTTAGCAAGAAAAGATGTAATTATCGTCGCTTCCGTTTCTTGCATTTTCGGTTTAGGTTCTCCAGATGATTATAAAGAACAGATAATCGTTTTAAAAAAAGGTGAAAAATATTCTAGAAAGGAATTATTTAAAAAATTTATCTTTATTCATTATTTGAGAAATGACATAAGTTTCACAAGAGGAAATTTCAGAGTTAGAGGAAATTCTATAGAAATATTTCCAGCATATTCAGACAATGCTATTCGTTTAGAATTCTGGGGAGATGAGCTTGATAATATTTCCGAAATAAATCCGCTAACCGGAGATGTGATTGAAAATCTCGATTATACTGCAATATATCCTGCAAGACATTTCATTACGAATAAAGATAAATTAGAAAAATCTATAAAAAATATTCTCGAAGAAATGAAAGAACGAGCAACTGAATTACGAAAATCAGATAAACTTTTGGAAGCACAGCGAATCGAACAACGAGTGAATTATGATATGGAAATGATAAGAGAAATTGGCTATTGTTCCGGAATTGAAAATTATAGTCGCCATTTGACTTTTCGTAAAGCCGGCGAACGACCTTTCACCTTATTCAACTATTTCCCTGATGATTTTATGATATTTGTTGACGAATCACACGCTACAATTCCACAAACAAGAGCAATGTATAATGGTGATCGAGCAAGAAAAAGTGTTCTTATTGAATATGGTTTTCGATTAAAAAGTGCTTTTGATAATAGACCTTTGAAATTTGATGAGTTTGAAGATTCATTAAAAAATACGGTTTTTGTTTCAGCAACTCCGGCAGATTATGAAATAGAAAAATCCGATGGTGTTATTGTAGAACAATTAATTCGTCCAACAGGTTTACTTGATCCTGAAATAATTCACCGACCATCGGACAATCAAGTTGATGATCTTTTAGAAGAAATTCGTTTACAAGTAAAAAAGAAAGAGCGAGTATTAGTTACAACTCTAACAAAAAAAATGGCGGAAGATTTATCTGATTATCTTAAAAACCTCCGAATAAAAGTCCATTATTTACATTCGGAAATAAATACATTAGAGAGAATTTCTATTTTAAGAGATCTTCGTTTAGGTGTATATGATGTAATTGTTGGAATTAATTTGCTTCGTGAAGGATTGGATTTACCGGAGGTTTCATTAGTCGCAATTTTAGATGCCGATAAAGAGGGATTTTTACGATCCGAACGTTCACTATTCCAAGTATCTGGAAGAGCTTCTCGTAATGTAAACGGTAAAGTTATTTTTTATGCGAACAAAATAACGAAATCAATGAAAACGGTAATGGATGAAACAAATCGTAGAAGAATGATCCAACAAAAATATAATAAAGAACATGAAATCAAACCGAAAACAATATATAAATCATTAGATGATATTAAAAACTCAACTTTAATAGCCGATATCAATGGAAAGTATTCGACTAAAAATGAGGATAAATATAAGGAAGAATATAAACATAAATCAAAATTGGAAATAATAAATTTGATTGATGAATTAACGATTGAAATGAAAGGATCTGCAGAAAAATTGCAATTTGAAACGGCAGCAAAGATTAGAGATAGGATCAAAATTTTAAAGAAAGAGTTGAAAAAATAATTTTTTATTAATTGTTTGTTGCATTTTAACAAATAATTTTTTAATTTAATAACGAAATGGATAAATTGAAATTTAGGAGAAAATAATGAAGAATTTTTTAATGTCAGTATTAATAGCCGCTATTTTCGTTGTTTTAGGTGCAATGTATTGGTATCAAACAACATTTGACACGAGAATAATGGATATGAATAACAGAGCTGGAGCTATTGAAGAAGAATATCAATCATTTACGAAAAACTTGCATGTTTTAGATATGAAATTTATTGGACGAGCTAAGCATGTTCAAACAAATAAAGATAATATCGGACAACTATTCCAAGATATAGATGATTTTAAAGATAAACATGCAGAAGATCTATTCACTATTAATACTAAAATTGATTCATTAGGCGGTGTTGTTGATGCAAACAATAATAGTGTAAACACACAAATTGATGCATTACAAAAGACAATCCAAAATTTAAGAAGAACAGTTAGTCAAAATAATATTACGACTACAACCCGAGTTCAAAAAGTTATAAGAGATATTCAAAGCATTGAAAAGAGATTAGATAAAGTTGAATTATTAACAGAAGATAAAAAAGAAAAGAAAAAAGGTCTTTTTTAATCTTTTAACAATTGATTCTAATAATTATATTTAACTTTTTGTTAACAAATTTTTATTTTTTAATATTAGTTGTAATACAATTCCAGAAATTATTAAGAACAAGCCAATAATGGTGGAGTTTTTAATAATTTCTTTTAGTATAAAATTAATAATTAATAACGAAGTAAATGGTGTTAAGTAAATTATATTATTTACAATTACAGTAGATTTTGCTGATTTTAATGCAGTTAGCCAAACGAAAAATGTAATACTCATTTCAAATAATCCTACATATAAAGCCGGAATTAAATCGGCAATTTGAGGAATAGCCATTGGATAAAAAATAACATTTGTTATTAATGCATAAATACTTCCAAATAAAAAAATGAAAAATAATGCAATACTCATATCATAATTCAATTCTCTATTAATGAGCCAATAAGTAGCCCAGATAAACACACTTAAAAAAGCGTAAATAATTCCTTGAATATTAAAGTTGATTATATTATTAAAATTCCCACCACTTATTACAACATAAGCTCCAATAAAACTAATAAAAATTGCAGCAAATTGTAAAATTGAAAGTTTCTCTTTTTTTATTATTACACTTAATATTACTATTGCAATTGGCCAAGTGAAATTTATTGCTTGAGCAATTTGAGCCGGCAATAGATCATAAGCCTTGAATAATATACTATAATAACCAAACGGCACCAATAAGCCCAAAAAAGCAAATAGCAAATAATCCTTTATTTTCAAATATTTAAAATTGATAAATTGTTGTTTTATTATTACTGCAATAAATAAAGTTATTGTAGAAAATACAGAGGAATATAACATTAATTCAAAAGGTTGTAAATTCCTTAATGCAATT
>JAUVLI010000157.1 GCA_030600775.1 Fidelibacterota bacterium
TTTTAATCCACTTTCTATCAAAATATCCATCATCATTATTGGGTGAAATAGTAAAATAAGGAACATTCAGTGAAGTGATATTCTGGAAAAAATGATTTCCAAATGATGGCTCGATATAATGCCCTGAAATTCCAACTTCAACGATGCCTTTTACGAATGAGATATCATTCCACAAAACAGGAATCCCAAGTAATGGATCCGAAGTTCCCCAGCGTCCTGGGCCAATTAACAAATATTCCTTTTCTGAGCTGAATTTATTATTGATCTTGTTTATTTCACTTGCTATTTCTCTTGTCCTTAAACTATCAAATTTATCAGGATCAATAAAAAGAATATCCTTTACATTGTTAATTATTCCATTACCAAGACAAATATTACTTTTTGCAATTAAATCCTCTTTCTTATATGAATGTTCATTAAAAGATATGGTTTTGTCGTAAGTAATTTGAGGTCTAACTTGTAAAATATTGAAATCATCTATAATATCACTATTCATGACAGCATTTGATGCAAATTCCAATTCAACTTCACAACCCATTCCTTTATGAGCAATTTCACTTAGATCTTTTAAAATATCTGCAAGAGGAAATGCCTTCCATTTTAAGATATTTGCAAAAGTTATTACCCTTTGCCCCTTTTCTTCCAAAGATTCTACAAATTTTCCATCTTGTGCAGAATATGTACTTGCAACTAATTCTAACACACCATCTTCCTCGGCTTTTGATAAAGGAAATTTTATTAAATTATCTCCTTCTTTTTGTGGAAACTTTTTAAAATTATAATTAAGTGCATAAAAATTATTCTGTGAATTTTTCAATACCGATCGATTATTGTAAAATTGTGGAATGACCGTAGGTTTAATTGGACTAAATTTTAATGATTTTTCTCCTTCAACAACTGTTTTTCCTAATCCTAAAGCTACCGTAGCCAAACCATTTTCCCTCTTTAATTTTTGCTGTGGATAGTAATTATAAGATTGCATTACACCAGAAAAAGTCGGATAAAAATGATCATTGTGCTTTTTACCAACTAATTCTTGAATAATAACAGCCATTTTTTCATCTTCCCATCTATGCCCAACTGACTTCATGAAAGATTTTGCTTTTTTGGAAAATATTGATGCAAATATTAATTTTATTATACTCAATAAATTATCTACTCTAACTTTAAGATGATCATTATTATTTGCAAGCATAAAAGTTCTATATATACCCGCAAATGGTTCTAAAAATGAATCTTCTAATAAACTGGATGATCGAATTGCCAACGGTTTTTTATTTTGTTTTAAGAAAATTTTAATATCATTCTTAAAATCCCTATTAAATTTTGCTCTTAAAAACAATTTATCAACTTGTTCATCATTTTCCTCTTTCAATGCTTTTTTAAATAAATTATTATTTTCCATAAATTTATCATAAATATCTGTAGCAACAACTGCAAAATTTGGAATATCTATATTTACATTAGGATAACGAGATTGAAAATCATAATCTTTTAAATAACTAGCTAAAAAGGCCAATCCACGTCCCTTACCACCAAGAGATCCATCTCCAATTCTAACATATTTATATTCAGGATCATACGAGATTGGATTAAATATTATTAATTTATCTTTAATTTGAAATTTAAGTTGTTTTTCAATCAAATTATGTAATAATGATTTAATTTCATTGGGATTTTTAATATCCTTGTAACTAATTGGTTTCAATAGATCAGCCAGATCAAAATAACCTCTTATTGCTAACCAATTGGAGAAATGATTGTTTTTCGCATGTTTTTCAATAGATTTAGGTGTTGTTTTTTCGATTCCATCCCTTAATTCTCTAAGTGAATTTACAACGATTTTCTTTCTTGATCCGATAGAATCAAACTTAAGCTTTCCAAACCCACAATGTTTTACAATAAAATGTTTTAATTCGTTTAAAAAATCAGGAGAATTTTTATCAATAAAAGCCGCATTTAATTTTCTAAAATATCTTTTCTTTTTTTGTACCTCTTTTGATAATACAACCATTGGTGTCTGAAAAGATTTTTTTCTAACAGCTTTCAAAAATTTTAGACCAGCTTCAGCATCTAATTTGTTTCCTTTTGGAAATCGAGTATCTGAAATTATCGCTAAAACATTATTACTAAAATCATTATAATATTCTATTGCTTCCTCATAACTTGCCGCCAGTAAAATTTTTGGTCTAGAATACATTCTCAATATTCTTCTGTCATCCGTATATTCCAATTTAATTAGATCAAGTGTATATTGAATAAAAATTTTATATATCATTGGTAAAAATAAAGAATAATAGAAAGGCGAATCTTCTACCACTATAATCGTTCTGACCATTCCTTTTTGAATATCTCTTATAGAATTTTTGTGATCTTCTAAATGTTTTATTATTGCGGGAAAAATTGCAGAATCTCCTGACCAGAAAAATATTTTATCTATTCCAGAAAAATCATTCGTATTTGTCTGAACCCATTCCAATTCTTTTTCATTTGCTGCCAATAATACAATTGGGATCTTTGGATATTTTTCCTTTACTATTTTACCGAAATCAAAAGGATTAACATCAGAAATTCTTGCCATAGTAATTATCAGATCAAATCGTTTGCCTTTCATTTTTTTCAATGCATGTTCAGCTGTTGACACTCTCACTACTTTTGGTTTTGTCTGTAAATCTAATGCTTCATATTCAGAAATTATCATTTCAGCAAGACGACCATCTTCATATAATTTAAATGCATCATAATAACTTGATACAATTAATATTTCATGAATTCTCACTTGCATTAAATCTCTATATGACAGATTTTGATTAATTTTTAAAATTGGTTCTTTCATTTTCTCACTTTTTATAGTTAATTAAAACTCTTCATTATCATCCCTTAATTTAATAAAATTATTATAAAATCCATTTGGAAAA
>JAUVLI010000103.1 GCA_030600775.1 Fidelibacterota bacterium
CACGCCACATTCATAAAGTAAATAATAAGTTGAATCAACAGCAGTAACTGCTCGATAAATTCTATAACCGCCAAAATTCGGATTATTTTCTGAAGGGCTTGGATACCACTCAAGTACAATTTGATCACCACCAGATGTTACAATAAATTTTTCGGGTGGTAATGAAGGCAACGGAACATTGTAATCACTATCATAATTTTTTCTTGCTCTGCTATATGTCTGTAAAATTGAATCCTTACCGGTATAAAACCAAGTATTTTTATACTCATCTTTATTACTGGCATCACTTCCATCAGGTAAAACCAAATTTTCATCATAGAACCAGTTTTTTCCAATACGAATAGCCTGTTCTCTACTTAAACCACTAACACCCTCCGCTTGAACAATTTTAATTTTTTCACCAAAATTAAGTGTATATGGTCCATAAGTTAGAAACCCGGCAGCTCCACCACCATCATTACCTGATTTATCTTGAGGAATATCATTTTTACCAGGTCCGGGTTCGCCAATGCCAAAATCCATAGGTGTTTCACTTCCTGTGTAGAGATCCGTTCCTTCTAACATTTCCCACAATTCTTTCATTCCACTTGCATCATTGTTTGAAATTCCAGGGTAAGTATCACCGGCATGCCATCCTATTATATGTGGTTGATCTGGATCATCGGAGGAATCAGATGGAGACATATCTGCATGTAAGGAAACAATTCCTGCAAATTGTGGACAAGATAAACGACCTTTATCATCTAAATCAGGTCCACCAATATTATCATGATTCACTGCACTACTTTGGCCTACCCAACTCCAAAAACATCTCAAAGAATCATTACCATTCGGATAATTATTACCCATATGTGAAACCCATTGGAATTTTCCCCAGGTCATTTCACCATATATGGTATATCCACCTTCTCTACTTGTGGCATATCTTGGCATAAAACCACTATACATTTCATTTATTGTCTGACCCGGTAATTCAATTTCATCATCATCGTCTATATTTCCGGTATTCTCATAGGTATATTCATAAATAAAGTAATTATCATGATATTGCTGACTGAATGCATAGACCGTTCTTGTTACTGTAATTCCCATTGAAGTATTTACTACATTTGTTAATATTCTATCAAAAGGAGAATCGCTATTATGTAAACTCTCAATTTCATGTTTTTTTGTAACATCTATTCCATCTACAAGCACTTGCGGAGGATAAAACTTTGCTGTTTGACTTAAGGAAATTGCATATAAATAATTAGGAGAGAAATTACTTGAAAAATAGACACCTTTATATGGTAGATCATCTCCATTTTCGTCTATAAAATCTTTACAAGCTATCCGATTTCTATCAATTACAAAGTTATCTGTTTTTGAATACCAAGCCGGCCATTGAAGTCCTTCATAAATACCCGCATTGGCATTCCATGCTCGCTCAGCTCCGAAAGCACTAAAATATGACTGTAATGAACCAACTCTGATCCATAATTTATCATTATAATTTACTTGCGCTTGTAACAAATTTACAAACACAAAAGAAATTATTAGTAATTTTGTATAGTGTTTTCTTATTTTTTTATATTTCATATTATTTTTTTAACCTTACTTAAAAATTAATTTTAATTCCTACAGTAATATTCCTCGGATTTAAATATGTCAGTGATTTGATATTTGGCATATCGATATATGCCTTATCATCTAATATTTGTTGTTCTTCAGCAGTGAGATTATCTGGATCAATCGGATCAAATGGTTGATAGCCAATTCCTTCTTTTCTATATTCACCTACCCTATCATTACCGTGTTCTTTTCCTTCTTCATAATCAAAATGTAACGAAGCCAAATAATCTTGATAATCATAATAATTCGAAAAGCCAGTATAGCTTAATTTTTTGAAATTAAAAACATTGCTAACATCGGCAAAAAATACAAAATCATATTTTGTTGATATTGAAAATGTTTTAGATAATCTAATATCTGCTCCAAAATAATCTTTCCATTGCACATTATCTACAATATCAATTTCTTTGGTTCCCGTATAAGTAAAAAAACTTCCTGCTTTCCAAGATGATTTTAAATTTAAGTTCCAATCACCGATGATCTGAGATGATAAAAATAAAAAACTATAATTGGATGGAATATGCATATTTAAATTTAAGTTAGCAAAAGGCCTCGGATGTGGTCTAGATAATTGAGGGTTCTCTTGCAAATAATCTTTCTGAGCCATTGGATCTTCAAAGATACGGTTAATACCAAAATAACCAGAAGTCGTAACATGATATGTATAATTTATAGAACCGGTTAACCACCTTCCTCTTCTTTTTCTTAAAGTAACTTCAAGTCCTCTTATATCATTATATTCGTTAGAATTTGCTTTGTCATAGGCAACCGATTCATCTGAATTTGTATAATGTGTCCACGACGTTTCATTAGAAATATCCTTATAATATCCTGCAACTTTTATCAAAAAAGTATTGAATAAACTCTGTTCATATCCTAATTCATATTGAATTGTTGTTTGATATTCAAGATCTGGCACACCTAATTGGTTAATACTTCCCGTTCCTAATCTATCAATTGTAAATCTATATCTTGATTGAGGCAAAGCATTAAAATGTCCGTAATTAAAATAGACCTTTGAATTTTCAGTTATCGGATGAGAAATTGCTAAACGAGGACTAAATTTATATATCGCTTTTGACTCTTTTTTTGTCGCCAAAGCTTCCAGATCAAAACCATTATTTGCATTTAATAGTTCATCATATTGTTCTAGCTCAAACCATTCTGCATTTGCTTGAGAATAATCAAAACGAATTCCTGTATTGACAATCAAACCCTTAAATTCTAATTTATCTTGAAAATATGCACCGAGCCGATATGGATTTTGGAACCATTCATTATAATATCTCCAAAATTGATTTGTCGGATGATCATTCCAAGAATCAATATTATATTCAGTATAAATAAATGAAAACCCTGTTTTAATTTGGAAAAAATGATTTATTTGATTCGTAAAATTTGATTTTAATGTTGTCGTACTATTATTACTCCTATCCATAGCAAACCCAACCCAATCGGTTCTCATTCCGACAACAGTTGATGCCCCATTTCCAAAATATCCGTAGGGAAATTCATCAGTTATATATTCTACATCCGGATTGTCAGCAAAAATGTCTATTTTAGTACTTGTGTCTCGAGGAGCTATCCTATCAATGTAATAATTACTTGCAAATCTACTTAATAAAACCTCGTAATATTTTTTGTTAGACAATTGATGTGTAAATTTAGCCCCAATTTTGTTTCTGTAAATAGTGCCCGGATTATACACTGATGGAACATATAAAACAAATGAATTGCTTTTTGCAGAACTTGCTACACTATATACCGAAGAAAAATTGTTATTTCCATCGGGTAATGAAGTCCAAGTTGCCTGACTAACTGTTCTTAATTCTCCATACATTCCACTTATAGACAATTTCATAGATGGTGAAATATCTGAAGTTAATTTTAAATCATATGAAAAGTTATTTTCTGAATCTCTCGATAATGGTAAAAGATAAGCGTTTTGTGTACCAACAAACGAAGCATAAAATCTCAAATTACCTAATGGTTTGCTAATTATTGGTACGGGTCCACCAAAACCAATATCAATAGAATAATCGGGAATTTCGATATCACCTTGTCTTCTATGTTGATATTCATATATTTTTTTAATAGCCGTTGGCGAATAATCATTATCAGGATTATCATCACTATTCCAATCAGCTGCAATTTCATTAAAGCCCTTGAACTCGGGATATGAATCTTGCATATGTTTGTCCCAAGGAGATTTATACCTTACTCCATCTCCATTAATATCTGTAAAACTTTCACCAACATCATACTGACCATTCCCATTTTCATCTACATAGGCTTCATCATAGGTTCCTGTCCAACAAACATCATTGTCATTATATGATCTTGAATAATAACCCATTGGATCGTAGATCGAATTTCCAAAATGTTTTGATGCCGGTGGAGAATAGCGAACTGTCATTCCCATTTCATATTTTTCCTTTGATCCATCTTTTGTAACAACATTAATCACACCAGAACGAGCATTTTCATATTCGGCATTAAATCCACCTGTTTGAATATTTATTGCTGAAATAGAATTTAAACTGATTGATGTATATGGAATATTCGCTCTTGCATCATTCAGTGTTTGACCATCAACATTATATATTAATTCATCAGAGCTACTGCCTCTTATTGCAAATCCATCTTCTATTCCTGCCTGTGATGCAACTACTTCGCCAATTGTTTGTATAGGTAAATTTTTGATTTCTTTTGCTGAGACATCAGTTTGACTGCTTGCTACATCAGGTTTTACAATTGGCCTTTTTGCTTCTACAATTATTTCTTCCATACCAATCGTCTTTGTAGATAATTTAAAATCTATATTAGTAGTTAGATCAATTCTAACATTGGCATCTTGTATCTTCTGTTTAGCATATCCCATCATCTCCGCTCTCAAATCATATTCTCCAGGTGCAACATTTAAGATAACATAATATCCATCTACATCCGTGTATGCACCCATACTAGAATTTTCAACAATAATATTAGCACCTGATAACGGTTCTTCAGTTTTAATATCAATTACTCTACCACTAATTTTACCCGAAGTTGAAGAAAAAGCAATAGAACATAATACAAATATAAAAATTAATACTGATAACAATTTATTATTTTTTCTCTTTAACATATCTTATCCGTTATTATTATTATCTAATAAATTAAATAGATAATCCAATCGTAAATCTTTGTACATTATCAAATATTCCAAATGGTGTATAAGAATAATCAACAGATAATCCAAAAGTATTTATTCCGATACCAAAAGCAATTGCCCTTTCATCTCTATTTGCCATATATCCTGTTCTTAAATAAAATGATTTGTTAAAATCATATTCAAGTCCAACATTAATATATTCTGAATAAGACCTAGGATGTACAGCATCTATAGTTAAAAACAATGATTGTAATTCAATATCTTTGCTAATAAAATCAAACAAGTCCATTGAAACACCCATAGTAAAAGTAAGTGGTAATTGAAATCCTTCATCTTCATATTTCACTTCATTTGAAAAATTCCTAATAGACATTCCAAAAATAAAACTTTTAAATCCTGTTTTAAATTGGGTGCCAAAATCGAAAGCATAAGCATGAGAAACATATTTTTTCACCACTAAACTATCTTCAATATCAACAACACTTTTCCCTAATTGCTGTGTGGCATATTTAACCTGCCCACCAACAGAAAATCTGTCTGATAACTTTTTAGCATAACCTAGGCCAACAACTAATGCTGAAGGTTCAATAGGCCAAGTATCAATATATCCGTCATCATTTCGAGAGACCATGGTTCCTTCTATTACACCATAATCAATAGAAGCTGCACTAACTCCAATTACACCATAACGATTATTAACGGGATTAATTGCTATACTAAATGATTGATGTTTTATATCTGCAATCCAATTGTTTTGGCTTGCCTTGAAATCAACAAAACTCGACATAGTCGCCATTCCTGCCGGATTAAAGAACAAAGAACTTGAACCTATTTCTTTTGTAGTCATTGCGCCGGCAAGTGCAGAACCTCTTGCATCTGAATTTACACTTAAAAATTGATAACCCGTTTGAGCTAACTTGTCTTGTCCGAAAATATTAGTAGCCGAAAGCAATATTAGGCAAATCAGAATTATTATTATTTTTTTGTTCATAAAAACTCCTAAACATTAACTATTATTATATTTATTAAAAATCTTTCAAATATAGATAAAAATCATTAATAACATCACCTGATGAATATTTTGTAAAAGCAACTAAGTATTTTTGATTTTTCAAGCTAAAAATAGCTCTTTGTTCTACTCCAGCTAGTGATTCTTCAAAAGTAATACCCATTGAATCTGCAATTACTTTTATACTATCATTAACACTAAATACATTAATTTTTAAACTTTTATTGAGAAAGAAATTTAATTCTGAACTACTAGTATTTGATGTTAAATCTAAAATACATAAACCAGTATTAGATTCATCCATTGGCATATTAATTTCCATTTTATAAATTGCTAGACCAATACTGTTTAATGTATCTATAAATTTGGACATATTATCCTTTAAAAACATACTGTCAATATCATTAACCATCATATTCACAAAATTTGCCGAATCAATTTCAGTTAAAGAAATTAAATTAGTAGAACTTGCTACTGTTTTATTTTCAAAAGCTGTAGAGACACTTTGTAAATTTGTTGATATGGAATAATCACTTTGAATAAAAAGCATAGTAACAGTTCCAACAGATTTTACAGATTCCGATTTTTTAACTCTGAATAAATATTTTTGGTTATTAAGATCATAGGTATATCTGTATTTCAAAACATCTCTATAATCGGCAATAACTTCCACTGCCATTTTACTATTTGTAGCTTCAATTTTTTCGCCTGATAGAGTCCATATATCAATATAAGCATAATCATTTAAATAAATTGTCCACTCTTGCAAAGATTGAAAAGAACTAAGATCAAGAATTCCATAACCACTTGTATAATTACTAGATACAGCAAGATTAAGCTTTTGATTGCTTGGAATAACTTCATAAGAATTAGTCGTGTCAATTATCGTTGTAGTAAATTCCGTTGTGTCTATTGATGACCAAGTAGTGTCAGTTAAAAAAGTAGTATCATAAGTTGCCTTATAAATAAACTCTAAATTTTGCCAGTTAGTTGTTTCATCAATATAATTATCAGTAAATGTTTCATCCAACGACTCAATTGATAATAAATTATAAGACTCCGATAATGAACTATTTGTATTTTCCAGATACTTACCGACCCCATTATCAAAATCGTCTATTTTATATTCTATATTATCTTCGTAATCAGCACAGGATAATACAAATATGAATATAGATAACAAAACAATTTTTAATATTTTTTTCATTTTTATACCTCTTTTATTTATCTAATAACAATGAATTTTTTATAAGTTGAAACACCTTTTTTCATTAAAAGATCTCCTGTAGAAGGATCATAAATATCTTCAGGAATTTCAAAATATGCAATATAAATACCACTACTTATTATTTGTCTGGAAGAAGTCAATAAATTCCAACTTGCATCTCCACTACCAGAATGATTATAGCTATAA
>JAUVLI010000001.1 GCA_030600775.1 Fidelibacterota bacterium
AGTAATTCCAATTATTGAAACCTCCTGACCAATAAGTTTTTCTTCAATTAAATACTTTGCTGTCTCTCCATAACGTGTTTTTATTTCTTGAATAGAATCCATCGCTTCTTTGACCGAATCGCAAACGAATACGCCTTTGCCACCGGCTAATCCATCATATTTCAAAACTAATTGTCCATCTAATTTTTGAACGATTTCAGTTGCATCCTCTTCTACAGAAAATTCCCAATAGTCAGCTGTTGCGACTGAATATTTTTTCATAAAATGTTTTGAAAATATCTTTGAATTCTCAAGCATCGCCGCTCTCTTATCCGGACCAAATACTTTTATATTTGTATCTGAAAAATGATCAACAATGCCTTCAACAAGTGGAACTTCCGGTCCAACTACGATCAATCCTACATTTTTTTCTAAACAAAATTCCTTAATATTTTCAAAATTATTTACATCTATTTTTACATTATTTTCCGTTCCACCATTCCCAGGTAAAACAAATATTTTTTCTGCGTTTGAACTTTTCGCTAATTTCCATTCCAAAGCGTGTTCTCTTCCACCGCTTCCAATAATGGCTATATTCATCATTTATTCCTTCTACTGTTTTAAATATTTTTTAACTTTATTCAAGACATTTTGTGTAATTTTTTCTGCTTGTCCAATATAATTCACAACATTTAATTTCTTAAGTTCATTCTTTACGGTTTCATCAACTTGTAAATTTTCAATGAAATTATTGATCATTTTTTCTGTAATTATTTTCCCTCTTGTCAATTTTTTTATCTCATTATATGGGTCTTTCAATCCGGCACGACGAAGGATAGTTTGAATTGGTTCAGCGAGTAATTCGGTATGATTTTCAATTTCATTCTTACACTTTTCTTCATTTACATTAACTTTCTTTAATCCAACAATTGTTTCGTTCAGTCCGAGAAAAGCGTGAGTCAATCCAACACCCAAATTTCGCGAAACCGTGCTATCTGAAAGATCGCGTTGCAAACGACTTTTTGTTAATTTGCGAATGAAAAACTCCAACAGTGAATTTGATAACTCTAAATTACCTTCGCTATTTTCAAAATTGATCGGATTAATTTTATGTGGCATTGTGGAAGAACCGACTTCATTTTTATTTGAACTTATCTTAAAATTCCCAAGCATCAGATACAACCAAACATCTTTATTCAAATCGACAAGAATACTATTAATTTGAATAATTATGGAAAAATATTCAGCCCAGACATCGTGAGAGTCAATTTGAGTCGTAACTTCATTTGGAACTAAATCCAAACTTTTAATAAATTCATTTGAAAATTTCATCCAATTATATTTTGGAAAAGCAGAATACATTGCCGAATAATTTCCAGTTGCTCCATTAAATTTTCCACAAAATTTAAACTTATTTAATCGTTTATATTGCTCGAAAAGTCGATTTAAAAATACGCTCATTTCCTTACCGGCCGTAGTTGGCGATGCCATTTGCCCATGTGTTCTCGCAGGAAAAATAGTTGATTTCCATTTGTCTGCTTTATCAAAAATATTTTTCATCACTTTTTCTACTTGTGGCAATTGTTCATTTGTCAAATATTCTTTTAACAATAAAGAATACGATAAATTATTCACATCTTCGGAAGTCAAACCAAAATGGATCATATTTGGATTTTTTAACGAAAGCTTTTCTATCAAAAATACTTCTACCGATTTCACATCGTGATTTATTTTTTTTTCAATTTCTTTTATTTTAATGAAATATTCATACTTGAAATCATTCAAAACATTCTTAATATTTGACAATTCTGTCTTAGTAAATTGTGCAAACAATTCGGTTTCATTCAAAGCGAGCAAATACTTCAATTCGACTTCAGTTCGTCTCCGCATCAATGCAAATTCAGAAAAATATTTTTCGAGATGAGCTGTCTTTTTTCCATATCTTCCATCAAGTGGAGAAATTGATTTTCCGTTCTTTCTATTCTCTACCATAATTATTTTCTCCTTCATGTAATTTATGTCATTTATCCCGTTAAATGCAAAGCATATTTAATCGTGGCTCGTTGCAATAATAATTTCCTTAGTTCGTTCTTGTTGATTTTTGTTTGCTCCGTGAAATCCTCTTTTCTTTATTTCACTAGGGTTCGTTGCTAAATATTTTTGCTACTTAATCATTTCTGATCTTTTCATCATCCTTTTTCAATCCCTCTTTCATTTTTAATATTTCTTTAGAAAATTTTTCTTTTAATCTTTTAATATTCAAACTTCGTAAAGAAATTAAAGCTGCATTTTTGGGATCAATAACTGTCGCTGCCGGTGTATTTGAAGGCATCATTAGCGAGGAATTTACATTCGTTAGCATATCTATTTTGTCTTTGAATGGTGGACAATTAAAAACGGGAATATTCAAATTAGCAGACAGTGCTCCGCCGAGTCCATTTGAACGACCTGCAACAGCAATAACTGCTCCGGGCTCAATTGAATTATTATATTCACTTGCAATTTCAGAGATATTTTCACCATTTTTATGAGCGGAAACAATTCTCATATCCACAAAAATATTATACTTTTCAATCTCCTCTTTTATTTTTTTGCTAAAGGGCAAATCGCCTTTTGAACCCATGATTATTGCTACAAATCCATCTTTCATAAATTTTTGTTTCACAAGCACATTTGTCATTTTATCAATAGTGTTATCAATATCATTATTTAATTTTTCACCTGTAATGATCGTGAAAATATTATTATATCTTTTCTGCGTCTCCTTTACGATCTTACTTGGTAATTTTGTAGGATATTGTCCATCAATTTTATTTTTCATTAAATAATTTCTAACGAATTCTTTATCAATCTGTTCAACTTTTGATGGATCTTTTTTATAATCTTCAGCTGACCAAAAACGAGAAGAATCCGGAGTATGGATCTCATCAATCAAAATTAATTTATTCCCGATCAAACCAAATTCATATTTTGTATCAACTAATATTATTTCCTTTTCGGATAATAATTTTTGTCCTCTTTTGAAAAGTTTTAAAGATATTTCTTTCATCTCATTATATCTTTTTTTTGTTGTCCACTTCTCCGCAATTATTTCTTTTTCAGTTATTTCTCTGTCACTTTTTTCTTTTGTCGTTGGAGTTACCATCGGAGTTGGGAATGGTTGATTTCTCTTCAAACCATCAGGTACTTTTTGACCCGAAAGTTCACGACTGCCTTTCTGATATTTTCTCCATGCCGAACCTGTAATATAAGCTCTTACGATCATTTCAAGTTTAATCGGCTTTGCTTCTTTTACTAATGAAATATTCGGATGAATTGATTCTATAAGATGATTGTCAATAATATCTTTCGTCTTCTCAAACCAAAATGTAGCAAGCGAATTCAAAATCGCTCCCTTCCCGGGAATTAAAGTTTCCAAAACACTATCAAAACTTGAGAGTCGATCGGTCGCAATTATCATTCTTGTTTTTTCATCAACACGGAAACTATCTCTCACTTTTCCAGAATGAATTTTATTTAATTGTGGTGAAATAACATTTGAAATACTTTCCATCTTTTCTCCTTTTTAAATTATTGATAAAGGATCTATATTTATTATTAATCTAACATTTTTATTGATTTGATTTTTGTATTTATAAATATTAAAAATTGCCTGTCTCATTTTATTTCCATTTCTGTCAGCGTTTCTATTTGATTTTACTAATATTTGCCAACGAAATTTCTTTTGTATCTTTTCAATTGGAGATGGAGCCGGTCCTAAGATATTTTGTAATTTAATTTCCTTCTGCAAAATTTTATGTAATTTATATATTTCCTGCTTTACCAAATCCAACCTTCGCCCTTCAACTCTAATTAATCCCAATCTGCTGAATGGTGGATAATTTAACTCTTTTCTGTTAGACATTTCAATATTATAAAATTTCTTTAATTCAAGATGAGCCGCCATTTTTATTGCGATATGTTCAGGAGAAAATGTCTGCACAATTACTTCTCCGGGTTTTTCACTTCTACCACTACGACCCGCAACTTGATATATCAATTGGAATGCTTTTTCAGAACTTCGGAAATCAGGCAATCCCAAACCAATATCAGCATTGATAACTCCAACCAAAGTAACATTAGGAAAATCCAAACCTTTGGCGATCATTTGTGTCCCAAGTAAAATATTAAATTTACCATTTTCAAAATTATTCAGTATTCTCACATGAGCATTTTTAGTTTTAGTTGTATCATAATCCATTCGTACAATTTTTGCTCCGGGAATCTTTTTTGATATTATCTCTTCAACTCTCTGAGTACCACTACCTAAAATTCTCAATTTATAACTGTCGCAACTTGGACATTGTTTAAATTTATTTGTACTATAGCCACAATAATGACAAATTAATCTATCAATAGATTTGTGATAAGTCAAAGATACGGAACAATTGGGACACTGGACGACTTCACCGCAATTAGCACATCTTAATAAAGTATTATAACCACGACGATTTTGTAATATTATTACCTGTTCACCCTTTGAAATTTTGTTGTAGATCGCTTGTAATAAAACATTACTGACATTCGTATCATATTTTTCCTCTTTCATATCAACTAATCTGATTTTGGGTTGTACAGCTTTCCCAAATCTTTTGAGTAAATTTAGCGAATGATATTTTCCCATTGAAGCTTGATAATATGATTCAATGCTTGGAGTAGCACCTCCTAAAATTACAGGAATATTAAGTAACTTTGCATAATATACAGCCGAATCTCTGGCATTATATCTTGGCGTTTGATCTTCTTGTTTATGCGTATTTTCATTTTCTTCATCTACAACAATTAAACCTATATTTTTTAATGGAGAAAAAATTGCACTGCGTGCTCCAACTACTATTTTAATTTCACCTTTCCTGACCTTTGACCAAGTCCATAATCTTTCACTACCGCTTAATTGACTGTGCCAAATTGCAACTTTATCTTTGAATTCACTTCTGAACCGACCGGCAACATGAGGAGTTATAGCTATCTCTGGAACGAGAATAATCACATCTTTATTTTGCTTCAATTGATGTCTTGCTAATTCAATATAAATCTCAGTTTTTCCACTTCCGGTTACCCCCCTTAACAAAATCGGATAAAATTTATCACTATTATTTTTTAATTTTTCTATAACTTTTAATTGATCTTTAGAATATTTTATATCTCGTTTCTTTGGAGAATAATCTTGAAAAAAAGGATCTACATCAACTGACTTTGAATATTTTTTTAATACTCCTTTTTTAACAAGTGAGTTTATTGATGAATATGAAATATTAAAATTTGAACTCATTTCAGAAATTTTCATCTCCGAATTTTCTATCTCTTTTAATATTTTTATTATCTGTTGTTGCGATTTCCCTTTTACAACTGTATCTTCATTTTGCAATTTAACGAACATAGAACTCTTATTTTTCTTTATTCTTTCCCATCTATTTTCAATCAATAAAACATTTTTATCAATCAAAGAATTAATAAGTTTTCTTTTTTTACTTTCAATGTTTCCCAAATTCGAAAAAAGCATTCCGTCTAATGGAAAATTTATTTCTTTCAATTTTTCATAATTTTCACTTTTGTTTTCTAATTTTTCCGTGCCATCCAATAATTTTCTTTTTTCAAATTCTTTCGTGCCTTTCGTGGCATCCAACAATTTTCCTTCTTCGGATTTTTTCGTGCCTTTCGTGGCATCCAATAATTTTCCTTTTTCGAATTTTTTCGTGTTTTTCGTGGCTATATTATTAACCACAATAAATTCAATCTTTTTAAATCCGACTTCAGAGGGATAAGCTGCTTTTAAAGTTAAACCCAATGGAGCAATATAGTATTCCGATATCCATTTTAAAAATTTCATTTGGGAATTAGTGAAAATCGGTTCTTTATCAATTATTGATACTATACTTTTATATTTAATGTTTTTCTTTTTAAGCAAATTATTATCAACATTTATACAGTATCCAATTTGATTTCTTTTCCCAAATGGGGCAAGAATTCTCATACCTGATTTTAACTTATGTTGTTGATCATCAGAATATTTATAATAAAAAGATTTGAATACTTGGATCGGAAAAACGATTTCACAATATTTTTGATTTTTCATATAAATAAATTATCCAAAATGAGAACTAAATACAATAAAAAAAATGCTAATATTACTTAGCATCTTTTTATAAAACAATTTAATAAAACTTATGTTTTTTTATTAATATTATTTTTTCACAACCCAAAGTTTTACTTCAGCTGTAATCTCTTTATGTATCTTAATTGATATATTAAATACACCTAAGTTTTTTATTGGTGTTTCGATAATTATTTGATGTTTATCAATTTTAAAGCCCTTCTCATCCAATAATTCTGCTATTTGTTGTGTGGTAACCGAGCCAAATATTTTCTCATCTTCACCGGCTTCTGTGGAAACAGTAATTGATATATTTTTTAATTTGTCGGCCAATTTTTGAGCTGTTCTAATAACTGATTTTTCTTTTTTCTCTTTTACTCGATCTAATTCTTTAATAACATTGACATTTGACTTTGTAGCTTTAAGTGCTAAGTTTTTTGGGAATAGATAATTTCTTGCATAACCATCTTTCACATCAACTATTTCGTTTTTATCACCTAATTTTTCTATATTTTCTTTTAATATTATTTTCATTAATTTATTCCTTTCTTAATTAATTCTCAAGATTATATGAATATGGAAGTAGTGCAATATTTCGAGCTCTTTTCACTGCTTTTACTAAATGCCTCTGGTGTTTTGTACATAGCCCGGTAACCCGCCTTGGAATAATTTTACCTTGAGAATTTAAAAATTTTTTCAAATTATTATAATCTTTATAATCAATTTTTAAATCTCTATTGTCACAAAATTTACATATTTTTCGTTTATTAATAAATGCCATTATTTCTCCTCTGAATAAATTCTTTGATTGTTTTAATTATTTGTTAAGCTCACTCATTTTGGCCTGTTGATTCATCTTCCACATTTTCCACATCTTTATCATCTTCATCATCTTTATCATCTTTATCATCTTCCACATCTTCCACATCTTTATCATCTTCCACATCTTTATCATCTTCCACATCTTTATCATCTTCCACATCTTTATCATTTTCCACATCTTTATCATCTTCCACATCTTTATTATCTTCCACATCTTTATCATCTTCTACATCAAACTTATTGTCTTCATTTTCTACTTCATCAGATACTATTTCTTTTTTCTCTTCAATATTATCTTTTTTGTTTTCTTCTTTAAGATCTATTTTATCTAATTTAACAATTATTCTAGCCAAAATCTGTGTTTGAATTTTTAACCATTTTTTAAATTCTGCTATAAATTGTGGTTCCGATTCAAAATGAATTAGAATGTAGCTACCATATCCTTGTTTGTTTATTTTATAAGCCAATTTTTTCTTTCCCATTTCATCTACATTGATTATTGTTCCACCATTATTGGTTATTTTTTCCTTCACATTATCAACAATTTTAGTCATTCTGTTTTCTTCATAATTTGGATGGACAATAAAAAGTATTTCATATAGTTTCAAGTTATTTCTCCTTTTAATTTATTTTATTTTCATATTTTAATTAATAGTTAATCTGTTTTTATTATTGAATTTGATTGATTCTTCAATGTTGTTTGAAATAAATCTTTCAATAATATCAACACTTTGAGTAATTACCTCGTTAAGTGTTTCTCTTTCTTTTTTTAAGAATTTTCCCAATACAAATTTATCTGCTTCAATAAATTCTCTTTTTTCATTACTAATACCAATTTTTAATCTGTTGAACATATCAGTATTTAAATGATAAATTATTGATTTCAGCCCATTATGTCCACCATTTGAACCGTTGGAACGAATACGAATTTTTCCAAATGGAAGATCTAAATCATCAGAAACAACAAGCAAATCAGTTGTAGATATTTTAAAATAGTGTATCATTTCCTGAGCTGCTATTCCGCTGTTATTCATATATGTTAATGGTTTCATCAATATTACATTACCGTTTGAAGAGTATAGGTATTCACCTTTTCCGGATTTGAATTTTAATCCTAATCTATCTGACAATTCATCAATGATCATAAATCCGATATTATGTCTTGTCATAGAATATTTTGTTCCGGGATTACCTAATCCAACAATTGCTTTCAAGTTATTTTATTCCTTTTCTTTTCCCGATTTGTCTTTATCATCTTCCGTTTCGGTTTTTTCTTCTCCTTTTTCAACTTCTTCTTCACCTTCAACTTCTTCTACAGCACCTACTTCTCCAACTTCCTCTTCTTCTTCAGGTATTTGAGCTTCTAACTCAATATGTGGAACCGTAACAGTAGCAATTATAGAATTCGGATTTGACAAAATTTCTAAATCCCCAAAATCCAAATCCTTTACAAAAAGTACATCACCAATATCCAATTCGCTAATATCCACATCTAAAGATTTTGGGATTTCGCCAGCTTTACACCTAATTCCAATACTATGCATTTGCATTTCAGGAACTCCACCCTCTTTTATTCCCTTGGCAACACCAATAAAATTCAATTTAACATTTACCTCAACTTCCTCTTTTAACGAGACACCTTGAAAATCAACATGAATTATTTTTTCTGTTACCGGATGAAATTGAATCTCTTTTATTAATACATTTTTTGACTTTTTCTCAATATTTAGGGCAATAATATGAACTCCGGTTTTTAATATGTGTAAAAACTCACGATCGTTTATTGTTAAGTTGATATTGTCTTCACCTCTCGAATAATAATTCACAGGGATCATTCCCTCTTTTCTGATCCTTTTATTTGACCTTTTATTTATCTCTTTTCTAATACTTGCTTTTAGTTCGTTTTCTTTCATAAATTTATTTACCCCTTCCTTTTAAAAAAATAATTTACTTATTGATTCGTTGTTATGTGTTCTATTAATTGCTTCTGCAAAAATTTCCGAAACAGAAACAATTTCCAATTTATTAAATTTCTTGTTTTCTGGCACTTTAATAGTATCTGTTGTTATGACATTTGAGATTTTTGATTCCTTTATTCTATTAATTGCATCTCCTGATAGAACCGGATGTGTAAATAATGCATTAACTTCAATAGCTCCCATATCAATTAATTTTTCCGAAGCAGCACAAAGAGTTCCGGCAGTATCGGCCATATCATCAAGTACCAGAGCAGATTTACCTTTGACATTTCCAATTAAGTGCATAATTTCAGATTTATTATGAGCAGTTCGTCTTTTATCAATTATTGCCAATTTTTTATTCCAGAATGACGCATAACTTCGTGCCCTTGGAACGCTTCCCATATCTGGTGCAACTATTACTGTATTTTCTTTCAATAGATCTTTGTCTTTAATAAAATTCAAAAAAGTCGGCCTTGAATACAAATGGTCAAACGGGACATCTACATAACCCTGAATTTGAGTAGAATGGAGATCCATTGAAATCAACCTTTGAGCACCGGCTTTGACTATTAAATCCATAAACAATCTTGCGGAAATTGGAACACGAGGTTGATCTTTTCGGTCTTGTCTTGCATAACCGTAATATGGAATAACGGCTGTAATTCTACCTGCAGATGCTCTCTTTGCGGCATCTAATAATAGTAATAATTCCAAATAATTTTCAGCAGGTGAATTTGTCGATTGAACAATAAAAATATCATCACCTCTGATACTTTCTTCAAACTTACACCAGATCTCACCATCACTGAATTTTTTGAGAGTCAAATTTCCTAATTCCATATCCAAAGAATCACAAATTTTCTTTGCTAATGGTAAATTAGAACTACCGGAAAATATTTTTAATTTCATATTAATATTCTCACTTTTTTAATAGATTGTTTATTATTATTGTATATGTTTTGCTCAGGGGAAGGGAATCGAACCCCTATCGCATGGACCAAAACCATGTGTCCTACCGTTAGACTACCCCCGAGTATAATTTTCATATTTATATCGGCTTCGCAATAACAACTTTACCAAATTCCTTTAAATTACTTTTCGCCTTTTTTGCCGATGATAAATTTTCAAATATTCCATACACAGTCGAGCCAGAACCCGACAAACTGGTAAAAACAGCATCATTCTTTTTCAATTTCTCTTTAATAATACCAATTTGCGGATATGCCGGAATAATAATTTTTTCAAAATCATTTTCAAAAAACTGCCATTTAAAACCATTTTCTAAATAGCTTGATAAAATAGTGTTTTTTATCTTATCTGTCAAGGAAATATTTAATGAATTATAAGCCCAATTCGTTGATATGTTAATTTTTGGAATAATTAATAACACAAACCATTCTTTTGGTAAAAATAATTGTTCTAATTTTTCACCAATTCCTGTTGCATAAGCTGTGTGACCTTTAATAAAAAATGGGACATCGGCACCTATTTTTTCAGCGTACTTTGATAATAAACGATTTTTCCCATTATCATTGATCTTTAATTTTTCAGAATAATTAAATAAATATTTCAAAACAACTGCTGCATTTGCCGATCCACCTCCCAATCCAGCTCCTATAGGAATATTCTTTTTTAATTTAAAATGTGCTCCGAAATTTACCGGTAATAACGGTTTTATTAAATTAGCTGTTTTTATTATTATATTATTATCTGTTTCTAATGATTTATTATTACATTCAATAGTAAAAATTCCACTATTGTTTTTCCCAACATTTATCTCATCATGAAAATCAATTTCCTGAAACACCGTTTCAATTAAATGATAACCATCTTCTCTTTTCCCAAGAATTCTCAATCCAATATTTATCTTACTATTTGATTTTAAGGTTGTGCTCATGTTTTTCTATTAAATAATTATTTGTTTTTTCGTTTATGTTTTTATTGATCTCACACAAAGAATTATTTTTACTTTGCGACTTTTTACAAGAAATTCTTAATTAACAATAGTAACACCACCAAATACAATGGAGGTATCAATATACACAATCGGCGATTTTTCTGTAAATTTTCCAACATTTGTTCTTTTATCATCAAATCCACCAAAAATCGGTATTCCCTTTTGAACTATTTTCCAATTTGATGGTATTTTTAAATCTATTCCACCAAATATTGCAGTTAATTCAATTACAATTTCATTTTCCTGTATTTTTGCATTTAACAGATTAATTTCTAATCCACCAAAAATAGCCGTTGCTCTTCCTCTCTTAACATCTGTGGAATTGATATGGTTTTTTGAACCACCGAAAATAATGAAATAATCAAATTCGTTTGACTTCTCAATTAATGTTTCATTACTTTTCCTATTTCTATGAAATGGACTTTTAAAAAATATACTCAGTCCAATAAATACAAATATCAACGGCCAAAAAATATCCGATAAATTCCAATTAAAATTATCAAAAAAGCCAAAATTATTTGACAAGAAAATTAATCCAAGAACAAGAAAAATAATTCCAATTTTTTTATTTAATTTACCTGAAAATAGTTTTTTTAATCCGATAATAATTAATATCAGGGGCCACCATTTAGCAATACTAAAATCAAAATTAAATAATTCAAAATTTTTTGCCAACAATAATAGCCCAAAAGCAATAAAAATTATTGCAATAAATGATCTGTTTTGCTCGTGATGATTTTTCATTTTTCTCCTTTTTATTTTATTTTCTTAAAATTCGAGTCCAATTCTTGCCCAAGATATTGGAGTGTAATTATCATTATTCAATATTGAAACACCATAACTAATTGGACCAATAGGTGTCTCATATACAAGAAATACCTCGCTTCCAATTTGGGAAGTATTCGAGAAAATATTTGTATCATTAACATTTATATGATGTGATTCCCTGATAAAAAATTGTAATTTCAACCAGAGATCATTAAATAAAAATTCATTGCATACGCCAACTAATCCACTCCAAGTGTTGTCCGCAAAAAATTCTTCACCTATTTCGTATTGCAAATATTGTGGTTGATCTTGAATAAAGTATTCTAATAGAGGTGCGTTTCCATAAATTTTACCATATTTGAAATTCCCATATATTCTAAAAGCATTGGTCAGTTTTTTGCCGAATTCACCTTGAATATCAATTTTCAAATAACTGTCTTTTCCAAAAGTATCAAATTTTCCTAACTTATCAATTTTTTGTCCTATTTGGGAGTTTATTTCTATTCTCGAACCAATTATTGTTGGATGTAATTCGCTATCTTTAATATAATTATAAGAAAATCCAATATATGTGTAAGGTTTATTATAATTATAATTTGCCATATATTTAGAAATATTATTTTTAGTATCCGAATAACTTCCACCTTTTCCACAAAGATAAAGATCTGCTTTTCTATCCCAACCAAGTGAAGCAGATGCAATAACATCGAATTTATAAATTGTTTTATAAATATTACTAATTCCATAAATATTTCCTTTATATAAGTATCGATGAAGGGATGGAGACAAACTAAGTGAATATCGTAATTTTGCCATTGGAACTTTATATAAATTTAATATAGATATTGATGATTTCAATCCGTTATGGTAATTGCCAACAAATAAATAATTTTTTAAAATTAGTGAAGTATTTTTTATGCGATTATTAAAAATAGAGGCATACATATTCATACCGGCGTTGCTATCAAAATAAAATCCTCCACGCAGTTCAATTTTTTCATTTTCCTTTAAATCAATGGTAACAATTAATTCATCATTTAATTGATCATTTGTAATATTAAAATCTACGCTGTTAAAATATCCTGTAAAATAAAGTCGTTGAATACCGGAATGGAAGTCGTCATAATTGAACATAATATTCTTATTTAAAGCCATCATCGTAGTAATTTGATTTTTTGTAAATTTCTTATTTCCTTTTATGATCAATTTCCATCTTTTCTTGTCCTTAAAATAATTTCTGTATCGATTCTGTTTTTTATGAAACGAATTTATATCTCTATTAGTGTTTACTATTTTGGTAAGTTTTTTTGCAAGTACTTTCCCTTTTTCATATCCTCTTTTTATTGCTGTATCTCCTGTTGAAAAATCAAAAAGAGAAATATCAGAATTGTCGATTTGAATAAATTCATCATAATTTTCCACATATTCCGAATCGCTACGAGCAGCCAAAATGTTACTTAAATAATCTGCCATTGACGATATATCTTTTATTTCGTTTTGCTTCGGTGGCACATCACTTACATTAACAGCTACAATATAATTTGCTCCCATATTTATTGCCACTTCAATAGGAAGATTGTCATATAATCCACCATCTGCCATAATAGTTGAATCCATTATTACCGGTTCAAATACAATTGGATAAGCCATTGATGCTCGCATAGCCTTCGCCAAAGATCCCTCAGAGAATACGACAGATTCCTTATTTATAATATCTGCACCAACACAACGAAATGGTATAGCAAGAGAATCAAAGTTTGAATTGGATTGACAATTTCCGGGCATTGTCCAATATGAGATAAAATTATTTATTCTTTGATCATTAAACAGCCCGAATGGTTTTATTATTTTTTTCTCGTCTTTATCAACAAACAAATTGATCTGTTTCGGAAGATTATTAAGTCGATATTCAATTGGAATATCATTATCATTTATTTTATTATTAAAAATATCATTTAACTCCCCTGATTTAGAAATTTCTTCCATTTTTTTTATTGACATTCCCGAAACATATAAACCACCAACCAATGCGCCTGCACTCGCTCCTGTAATACAGTATATTGGAATTTGATACTCTTCAAATGCTTTTAAAATACCAATATGAGAGATTCCTTTTGCACCTCCACCACTCAACACTAATCCTATCCTAATATTTTGTGCAAAGATATTTCCTATAAATATAATACAGATCAAAAGTTTTAATAATAATTTCTTCATTTGTATGTAAATTATAAAAAAATTTTAAAAATATCTAATGATTTTGTAAATATTGTCTTACCGAAGAATAAAAAAGAAAGTAATAATTTTGTAATAATATCAAAAGAATTATGAATTTTCCTATATCCCCAAATTTTATTAATGTTTTGCGATAAATTATATTTTGAAAGTTGTATTTTTTCTACACGAGATCAATTCTTTGTAACAAAACTTTATCATTTAAATATTTGAAGTTTGAGAACGGTGGGGTAAGGGTTGGTTATGTGCCGTTTCTCGTTAGAACATGGCATATAGCCTTTGTTATCGGTTGGATTTTGGAGATCATCATCCTTAAACCTTTTTTATTAACGGTTAGGCATAAGCGGTGGTGGGCCCCTTGGCAAGAACATAATGCATGCCCCAGCTGAAGCCGTCCAACTTGATGCCGTTGTTAGATGAAATTTTATCTTATGACAACATCAAACTCAAGTAAATATACGAGTGTTTACTCTTGTTTTTTCCACCAATTATAAAACGGAAGTAATTCTTTAAGTAACACTGTTTTGTTTATATCCAAAATAATTTCAGTATTTAAGTTTTCTTCGTTTACTTCGCGTATAAATTGGCGACAGTTACCGCACGGTGGAATAACAAAAACACTTCCATCTGCATCTTTCCAGACAGCTACAATCTTTTTTATTTTATATTCGCCATCTGTGATCATTGAACCAATCGCATTGCGCTCTGCACAAATAGTGTTGGAACCAACATCAGCAGATATACCGACATAAACTTCATTTTTGTCAGATATTAAAGCACAGCCAACATCTCCAAATAATCCGTTTTTTGTTCTTCTGGTTTTGACCACAGACGTTGCTTTTATAATCAATTCTTTGTTTGTCATACTATTTTTATTCCTTTGCTATTGTTTCATCTAACATAAGATCAGGTGTAATAATGAAAATACCAAATATTTTATTGATTTTTTTATAATAGTTTGGTTATGCGTAGTGAGTATATTTCGAAGCACTTCACTTATAAGTTGCTATATTGTTAATTATTCCTAATTACTGACTACTTCATTGATCTTGTCATTAACCACCGATTCAATTTTCCCAATCGCAATTCGTTCTTGTTTTAAAGAATCTCGTTCTCTGATAGTAACTGTATTATCATCTAATGATTGGTGATCCACAGTGATACAAAAAGGCGTTCCTGCTTCATCCTGTCTTCTATATCTTTTACCGATAGAACCGCCATCGTCATAAACTGATGGAATTTTAAATTTAAGCTCGTCAAATATTTTACGAGCTATTTCCGGCATTCCTTGCTTATTGAACAGTGGAAAGATCGCAACTTTTATTGGTGCAATTTCGGGTGAAAATCTCATAACTATTCTGTCATTTTCTTCATCTTCCCAGTAAGAATCTGCTAAAATTGTTAAAACTGTTCTATCTATTCCGGCTGATGTCTCAATAACCGCTGGAATGATTTTCTCTCCACGATTCTGCTGATCAACATAATGTAATTTTTTACCACTATTTTTTATGTGTTGAGTAAGATCGAATGTTCCCCTATCTGCAATTCCCTCTAATTCGGAAAAGCCAAAAGGAAACTCGTATTCTATATCATAACAAGCAGTAGAATAATGAGCCAATTCATCTTCACTATGTGGACGTAATCGTAATTTTTCAGGATTGATACCTAACGATCTATACCAATTCAAACGCTCATTTTTCCAATATTCCAACCATTTATCATTTTCACCGGGACGAATAAAAAATTCCATCTCCATCTGTTCAAATTCTCTCGTTCGAAAAATAAAATTTCCGGTAGTAATCTCATTACGAAAAGCTTTACCGATCTGAGCAATCCCAAAAGGTAATTTTACTCTGTTCGATGAAGTGATATTATTGAAATTAATAAATATTCCCTGTGCTGTTTCCGGACGCAAATAAATTTCTTGAGATGATTCTTCCGTAGAACCAAGTGTTGTTTTGAACATCAAATTAAATTGTTTCGGTTCACTTAATTCACCATTACATTCCGGACAATGAGTGGTATTTTCAGGTAAATTATCAACTCGATATCTCTTGTGACATTTTTTACATTCTACCATCGGATCGTGAAAATTTTCCACATGACCTGATGCTTCCCAAACCTTCGGATGCATTAATATTGCTGAATCCATTCCCAAAATATTTTCACGTGCAGTTACAATATTTCGCCACCAATGATCTTTAATATTTCTTTTTAACTCAACCCCCAAAGGACCATAATCATATACAGCATTAATACTACCATAAATTTCACTACTTTGAAATAATATTCCTCTTCTTCTGGAAAGTGAAATAATTTTTTCGATCACCGGGTTAGTTTTTACTTTCTTTTTTGCCATTTTTTACCTTTTTTGCCATTTAATTTTTTATCAATAATTTCTTTACATTTTTCTATCGTTATCTTTTCCGCATCTATAGTTTTTGGTATTTTGTAATTCTTTTTATTAAATGAAATGTAGGGACCGTATATTCCATTTAGAATTGTCATTCCCTCATTTACAAATTCTTTTAAAATGTTTTTTCTTTTCTGTTTTCTGCTTTCTTCAATTATTTCAATTGCTCTTTTATTATCAATCGAATCCGGCGTGTCAGGTTTTTTGATCGAAGCAAACTTTGAATTGTGTCTAATATAAGGGCCATATTTTCCTAAACCAACAACCATTTCTTTCCCTTCATAATTCCCTATTTTGCGAGGAAATTTAAGCAATTTTAAAGCTTCTTCAAGCGTGATTGAATTTAATGACTGTTTTTTATTTATTTTTGCAAAATCGGGTTTTTCTTCACCTTTTGATTCACCTCTCTGAATTACTGCACCATACCTGGCAATTTTTGCATAAATGTTTTTCCCAGTTCTTGGATCTTTTCCCAATCGCCGTTCACCTTTATGTTTATCCGCTTTTTTTTCTGTCTCTATGACTTTTGCATGAAAAGGTTGGTAGAATTCTTTTAGCATATCTTGCCATTTCAATTTACCTTCTGCAATTTTATCAAAATCATCTTCAATATGAGCTGTGAAATTATAATTTAAGATATCTTTGAAATATTTTAACAAGAATTCATTTACAACAATTCCAATATCTGTAGGAAATAATTTTGACTTCTGTACTCCCGTGTTTTCTGTTTTTTGGAATTCTTCAATCTTCCCATTTTCTAAAAGTACATAATCATAATCTCTTTTATTTCCTTTTCTGTTTTCTTGCACTACATATTTCCTTTTTTGGATCGTAGAAATGGTAGGTGCATAAGTTGATGGACGACCAATTCCCAATTCTTCTAATTTCTTAACTAATGTTGCCTCTGAAAATCTTGCCGGTGGTTGAGAAAATTTCTGAGTAGCATCCATTTTCAACAAATCCAAATCATCACCAATTTTTATTGGTGGCAGAATATTTTTATTCACACTTTGCGATTTTCCTTCATCAAAATATACCTTTAAAAAACCATCAAATTTTAAAATTTCACCGTTGGCAATTAAATTTTTCTTCGAAGTGGAAATATCTATAGTTACTTTTGTTTTCTCAACTTTTGCAGGACTCATTTGAGATGCGATCGTTCGTTTCCAAATTAAATTGTATAATTTCTTTTGTGAAACATTTTTACCTGCAATGTCCTTTTGCAAATTTGTAGGACGGATTGCCTCATGTGCTTCTTGAGCACTTTTACTTTTTGTTTTGAAATTACGCGGTTTTGAATATTCCTCACCAAATTTATTCGTAATAACATCTATCGCTTTAGCGATCGCCATTTTAGATAGATTTAAAGAATCTGTTCTCATATAAGTTATTGATCCGGCTTCATATAATTGCTGAGCAAGTGCCATCGTCCTTGATACGGAATATCCCATTTTTCTATTAGCTTCTTGTTGTAAAGTTGAGGTAATAAATGGCGGTGCCGGTGATTTTGTTCCGGGCTTTTTTTCAATATTGCCAACAGAAAATTTTGCGCTTTTGCAATCATTTAAAAATTCTAATGCAGATGATTTAGATTTTAAATTTTTTAACAGATCAGCAGTAAATTCGTATGCTTTTCCATCCTTTATTATTTTAAAATATGCAACTATTTTAAATGATTTTTCACTTTTAAATTTAGATATTTTATCCTCTCGTTCAACTATCAATCTAACTGCAACGGATTGTACTCGTCCAGCAGAAAGTGCCGGCTTGATTTTTTTCCACAACAGCGGAGATAATTCATATCCAACTAATCTATCGAGAATTCTACGCGCTTGTTGTGCATCAACTAATTTTTGATCAACTAAACCTGGATTTTTAATTGCATCATTTATTGCCGATTTGGTTATTTCATGAAAAACAATTCGTTTTGTGTCATTTACATCCAAATTCAAAGTAGTACATAAATGCCAAGCAATTGCTTCACCTTCCCGATCTTGATCGGTAGCAAGATAAATAGAATCAGCTTTTCTTACAGCAATTTTTAATTCTTTTATAACTTTTGCTTTTTTTGAAGATGTAACATAAGTTGGAATAAATCCGTTTTCAGTATCTATACCCATTTTAGAAGATGGCAGGTCTCTTATATGTCCCATTGAAGCAATAGCATCATATTCCTTGCCCAGAAATCTCTTAATTGTATTTGCTTTTGATGGTGATTCTACTATTATTAATTTTTTACTCACAATATCATCCTTTTTTCAATTTAACTAATATACAAAATAGAGAATGTTTTTCAAATTAAAAAAATACACAAATTTAAACAACGAATGGTCAAATTACACAAATTAAGATTGAGATTACTTACAAAGTTACCTTTTCACATTTCACTTTTCATTTCTTACTTCTCCTCCTTTGCAACCTCTGACTAAAATTAAAAAAAACAAATTTATTTGTTGACATTTCTTATAATAAATTATTAACTTTAAGGTATGGAAATGATGAAAAATATACCCGAAAAATAAAAGAGAAAAATGCAAAAGCGTAAGCTTTCGTTCCAACATCTTATATCTCATATATTTCATATATTACAATTAATTGTTAATCAGTGCAGTATTTTAATAACCAATTTAATAATTTTTTTTCATATAAATTTAAAAGGAAGAATTAAATGTCAAGAAATAACATTGTTATAGGAATAGCAGGATCCGGTGGTGATGGTATTATCACAGCTGGTGAGTTATTAGTACAAGCAGCATCCAGTGATGGATTGTTTGTTTTCATGTTGAAAAGTTACGGTCCACAGATCCGTGGTGGAGAAAGCTCAATAAAATTAAGAATGAGCGAAATTCCGATTGCATCACAGGGAGATAAGCTCGATGTTTTGGTCGTATTAAATTGGAAGGACTTTTTGCGATTTAAGTCAGAATTACTTTTGGAAGACAATGTGGTTATTGTGAGCGATTCTGATGACAAATTTCCAGAAGAAGACATTCCTATTGATAAAAACAAAATGAAAAAGTGGTATAAAATTCCGATTACTGAGATAGCAAAGGAATCAAGTGGAACCAAACAATCAAAAAATATTGTAACGTTAGGCATTATTTCTGAATTATTTAATTTACCGAAAGAAGCATTAAAAAGATCTATTAAGAAAAAATTCAGCAATAAGGGACAAAAGGTTGTCGATTCGAATATAATTGCATTGAATGCAGGACAAAATCATGTTAAAAATTCTTTAACTAAAATTGATCCTTTGGAATTTGAATATAAAGAACATGAACCGAGGTTAGTAATGGAAGGAAATGAGGCAATTGCTTACGGAGCAATCTATGCCGGTTTAGATTTTTTCGCCGGTTATCCAATCACACCTTCTTCTGAAATTATGCAATGGATTGGTCGTTTTCTCCCAAAATACGGTGGTACAATTATGCAAATGGAAGATGAACTCGCTTCAATAAATGCAATCATCGGAGCGTCATTCGTCGGGAAAAAATCAATGACAGCAACTTCCGGACCTGGTATTTCATTAATGAATGAAGGAATTGGATTAGCTTCTATGACTGAATTACCAGTTGTAATCGTGAATGTTCAGAGAGGCGGACCTTCTACAGGACTTCCCACAAAAACAGAACAATCTGATCTTATGCAAGCTATTTGGGGAAGTCATGGTGATTCGCCACGAGTTGTAATTGCTCCGGCAGATGTAGAAGATTGCTTTGATTCAACTGTTTTAGCATTTTATATTGCCGAAAAATATCAAATGCCTGTAATATTATTATCGGATGGTTTTATTGGTCACAGAAAAGAATCAATAAATCCTGCTCATTTAAAAGATAAAAAATATGGTTTTAAAAAAATCAATAGTCGCAAAACACCTACAAAAGAAGAACTAAAGGACTATAAAAGATTTAAAATAACCAAAGATGGTATTTCACCAATTTCGTATCCCGGTATAGAAGGCGGAGAACATCAAACAGCAGGTATTGAACATGATGAATATGGCTATCCATCTTCTGATGTAGATGTACATAAAAAAATGACACTAAAACGATATGCAAAATATGAAGCTATAAAAAAAGATTTCAGTTTCGAAAGATTTTATGGCCCTGATGATGCGGAAATTGGAGTTATTGCTTGGGGTTCCACAAAAGGAGCTGTTAAAGAAGCGGTTAAAAAAGCAAATGAAAAAGGAATAAAAGTTCAAGCAATAATACCACAAATAATTTATCCGTTTTTAATGGAACCATTTAAAAAATTCTTGAAAAATAAAAAGAAAGTTATTATTGTTGAAATGTCATATTCCGGCCAATTTACAAGATATTTAAGAGGATTTATCAATTTTGGGAAACATGGAGTAACTACATTTCCATATCGCATAACCGGTGGTGCACCATTTACGGTTGAAGAAATTCTAAACAAAATAACCGAAGCTGCAGAAAAAAAATAAGGATTAGTAAAATGAAAAAATATACAGTAAAAGATTATAAAAGTAAAACAAAACCAATTTGGTGCCCAGGTTGTGGTAATTACGGTATATTGAATGCTCTTTATAGAGCACTTGAGCAATTACAAATTCCTACTCATAAAATTGGCATAATTTCGGGTATTGGTTGTGCAGGTAGATTACCGGGATATATGGGTACTTATGGATTTAATGGAGTGCATGGCAGAGTATTACCGGTTGCAACAGGAGCAAAAATGGCTAATTTGGATAATACGATTATAGCTGTTGGTGGTGATGGAGATGGATATTCTATCGGTGCAGGACATATTGGACATGCGGCTCGTAAAAATATTGACATTACTTATATTGTATCGGATAATGGTATTTATGGTTTAACTAAGGGGCAAGCATCTCCTACTACTCCTCTTGGCATTCCAACAAAAACAACTTATTATGGAAATATAGGAGCTACTTTTAATCCCATAAGAACTTTAATTGCCTACAAGGCTTCATTTGTTGCCAGAATTTTTTCTGCAGATATAAAACATTCTACTGATATTATTGCAAAAGCAATTACTCATAGAGGGTTTTCATTTGTAGAAGTGTTATCACCATGTGTTACTTTTAGAGGAAAAGATCAATATGATTACTTTAGAGAAAAAAGTTTTTACATTCCAGAATCCTACGATCCATCTAATGAAGTAAATGCATTTGATTATGCTAATGATGAAGATGTTTTAGAACTCGGAATAATTTACAAAAAATCCCGCCCTACTTATGATGAAGCATTAGAAGAAGTGAGAACAAAAGCAAAAAATGGTGGAGTTTCCTCAAAATTGGGTCTGTTGAATAATTTTGAAGTTTAATATCCAGTCGAATATTTTTCATTTATTTTCAAATTATTAAAATTAGAAAACAACCATGAATATCATTTCAATAATTGTCATAGCTATTGCGCTATCCATCGATTCTTTTACTGTGTCAATAGTTAATGGATGTACATTTAAAAATATTTCTATTAAAAAATATTTCGATATTGCTTTCATAGTTTCCGGATTTCATATTATGATGCTATTGATAGGATGGTTAGCTGGCAACAAATTAGGAAAAATTATTTTTGGATTCGATCATTGGATTGCTTTTTCTTTATTGTCAATTATCGGATTAAAAATGATCTATGAAGGTTTTAAAAAGAGAAACACTTTAAACGAAAATGATTTAACAATGCCACTTATAATTGGTCAAGCATTTGCTACAAGTATTGATGCTTTAGCAATAGGAATAAGTTTTGCTTTCTTAAAAATCATGATTATTTCACCATTATTAATTATTGGAATTATTACTTTTCTTTTTACACTAATTGGAATTTATATCGGTTGTAATTATTGCAAACTATTTTTTGAAAGATTTGATATAATTGGTGGACTAATTTTAATTGGTATTGGAATAAAAATTTTACTTGAACATCTTTATTTATAATATGGAAAAAACAAATAACAATAAAAAAATCGGTGTTGCTTTAAGTGGCGGAGTTGACAGTTCTGTCGCATTACATATTCTTAAAAAAAATGGATATGAACCAATTGGTATTACGCTCAAATTATTGGATAATAAAAATACTAAGACCGATGTGGTGTTTAAAGCAAAAAAAATCTGTGAAAAATTGAATATTGAACATATTGTTCTTGATGGTCGCAAAATATTTAAAAAAATGATAAAAGATAATTTTGCTCAAGAATATTTACTTGGTAACACTCCAAATCCTTGTGTTTTATGTAACAAGATAATTAAGTGGAATTTGATCCTTAACGAATTGGATAAAAGAAAAATTAAATATTTTGCAACTGGCCATTATTGTAAAAATATTTTCAACGAAACAACAAATCGTTTTGAAATTCATAAAGCAAATGATAGAAAAAAAGATCAATCCTATTTTTTATGGAAATTGACACAAAAAGAATTATCTCGTACAATTTTTCCATTAGGTGATTATCATAAGAGAGAGAGCAAGAAAATTGCAGCAGAGATCAATTTGTTTCATTACAAAGAATCTGAAAGTCAGGATATTTGTTTTATTCCCAATAATGATTACCGACATTTTCTCAAAAAAAATTATAAAGAAAAAATCAATAAGATTCAAAAAGGAACTTTCGTTAATGAAGATGGAGAAATATTAGGTTATCACAACGGTTATTATAATTTTACGATTGGTCAAAGACGAGGATTGAATATTGCAGTGGGACATCGTATTTTTGTTAAAGAAATTTTACCTAAAAAAAATGAAGTGGTTCTAGCAGAAAAAGAAAAATTACTATCAAATGAATGCATTTTGAAAAATATAAATTTTGTTTCTGTTCCAAAAATTAGAAATGAAATTATAGCAACAGTAAAAATACGATATAGACATAGCGGAATTAAAGCAAAACTTATTCAACAAGATGAATCAAGAATATTGGTAAAATTTTTAACTCCGGCAGAAGCTGTAACTCCCGGACAATCGGCAGTTTTTTATGATGGGGAAATTTTATTAGGTGGAGGAATCATTGACAATGTCATTTAAATTTCATAATATTAAGTTATGTTATTATAATTGTTAAATTAATGAGTAAAGCAGAAAATGAATAAAAAAAGAACAGTAAAGACATTACAAAAAATGAAAAAGCATGGTGAAAAAATTACGGCATTAACTGCTTATGATTCGCTTTTCGCTGGATATTTAGAAGAATCCGAAATCGATGTCATTTTAGTTGGTGACAGCGTCGGAATGGTATATGCTGGCCAAGAGACAACAATTCCAGTAACAATTGAAGAAATAATTTATCATACAAAAGCAGTCAAAAGAAGTGTGAAAAATGCATTACTCGTTGCAGATATGCCGTTTATGTCTTATCAAGTCAATCCTGAAGAAACACTAAAAAATGCTGGAAGAATACTAAAAGAAAGTGGTGCAGAAAGTATCAAGATGGAAGGTGGTGAAAATATTTCAAATTCGGTCTCTCGCTGTGTTAAAGCTGGAATTCCTGTAATGGGACATCTTGGCTTAACGCCACAATCAATTCATCAATTCGGTAGTTATAAAGTGCAAGGCAAGTCAAAAGATGCAAGTGAAAAATTAATAAAAGATGCTTTGATCTTACAAAAAGCCGGTTGTTACGCAATTGTATTGGAAAAAATTCCCGCTATGTTAGCAAAGGAAATTACAGAAAAATTAGACATTCCTACAATTGGAATCGGAGCAGGAAAATATACCGATGGCCAAATATTAGTTACTTATGATATGTTGGGAATGTTTGAAAAATTTAAACCAAAATTTGCAAGACGATATAGCGAACTTGCGACGGAGATTAAAAGATCAATTACTAAATATGTGAATGATGTGAGAGATAATAGCTTTCCATCAAAAGACGAAAGTTATTAGAATTTTTATTGTTAGATTTACAACTTTATAAAACTTTAAAAACAAATCAAATAAATTAAAAGACACTTACGCCTCATCATTCACAAATAACAATAAAATATATATAATAATTTGGATATTCAATAATAATTTATTATACTATAAGCTAATTTGAAATAAAAGGAGAAAAAGATTGGAACATTTGACAAAAGAGACCTTTCAGGAAAAGGTTTTTAATTATGAAAAGAACAAAGAATGGAAATTTGAAGGTGAGTTACCTTGTGTGATTGACTTTTATGCAGATTGGTGTCAACCTTGCAAAATGGTTGCACCAATATTGGAAGAACTTTCAAAAGAATATGATGGAAAATTGAATATTTTTAAAGTCAATACAGAAAAAGAACAAGAACTTTCAGGAGCTTTTGGAATTCGTAGTATTCCATCAATGCTATTTGTTCCCAAAGAGGGAAAACCGCAAATGGCACAAGGAGCACTTCCAAAAGATGCTCTTCAAAAAGCATTCAAAGATATTTTAAATGTAGAGTAAACACTTAATAATATCAATTAATTTAGATGTTTTAAAAATCTCGTGTTAAAATGACACGAGATTTTTTTTATGGCTAATTTTTACTTTTTGTAAATTCATACAATTAATTATGAAATTTATTTATCTTTCTTTAATATTTTAACATTATCAAAATCATTTTCATTTCATTACCTCCTTAATCCGGCTTTAGAAAACTTATATTTAGGAATATTTTGATCAAATTTAATTTCGTCAATTACAAATTCTGTCCCTTCCCCATTTTTTAGCACATCTTTAAATATCATCTTCGTCGGATACCAACGGCCATCAATATTGATTATATTTTTTAATTCCATCCGTTTTAATAATTTTCCACTTTTAGCAAAAAGTTCTTCTCGTAATGGAACATATAGTTTCATATCGACCCATATTTTTCGCTGATGATAAGCCAAGTCATCTGTCTTTCCAACAAGATTTATTATCCAACATTGCTTTCCATCAATTTCTTCACTACCAATGACCTTCGCATCATAGCTATTAGTCAAATCGCTACTCTCCATCATATCTTCATAAGAAAGATCTGAGCCCATTACAGATTGTCGTAACATGTGTCCGGAAATCTTAATAATCCTATCTGTTGATGGAGTATATATCCACAATTTGTCATCTAATTTCAACATTTTAGTTCCCTTCTCGCGAGCGGGTGATAAATATTCCGTAAAATTCTTTGTGTCACCAATTGACCATGATTTTGCTCTTATCGTTCTTGAAACTCTGCGTCCATGGATTATCATACTTGAAGTCATAATTTGATTTTTAGATATCATATTTTCATCAATCTTCTTTAAGATCGTTTCTGCTGATGGCGTCTGACCATTTAACATAACGATAGTTAGCAGAATAATTGTTAATACTTTCTTCATTTTATTATCCTTTTTTTATTTATAATACAGTAACGCCATAAATATTTCTTATTCGTGTTCATTTGTGTAATTTGTGTCATTTATTGTTATACATCCAATTCTCTAAAAAGTTGTGCTGTTTCTCTTTTATAAATTCCAATTCCTGCTAACATAGTTCCAACAATTGTGGAAAATAATCCCGGAATAAAACCAATAAAAAAAGTGGTCGAAGTGATTTTTGCTTTTACCACAGTTGGCATCATCATAGAACTATTTTGCATCATTGAAGAAAGATCAATTCCTTTTGTCTGCAATAAATAAGCAAACCCCAAACCAATCATTGTTCCAAGTAATGATCCAAATATTCCTATCAATACAGATTCATAAATCATTCTTCTATAAACTGTCCCCTTATTTTCGCCAATTGCTAAACGAAGACCAACTTCCCCATACCTTCTTAAACCACCGATCAATCCCATATTCCACAAGACGATAGACATAGCTAAGACAAACACAAAAATTATTATTCCAATAAAACTGGACACATATTCCAACATAGCATCTAAACCATTTTGTTCAGACAAAGTTATCATTATAGGCGAAAATTCATCTTCGGAATTAGAATATTTTTTATTGAATTTGTCTGCATAATTATGTGCAATTTCATTATCATAATCTCCAGAAGGCAAATATCCTAAAATTTCACTCGTTGCATTTTCCATATTCAATGCAGTTTGAGCATCGTTAAAATCAACAATTATTGCTCCTTTATCTAACGCCATAGAACCAAAATGTACCGTTCCTGAAATTACGAAATTTTGCATCGCCATACTTCCATACATTGTTGAGCCCAAAAAAGTAGCATTATCGCCAACACCAACTTTAAGTTTTCCAGCAAGTTCATCGCTAATTAGAATTTCGCCTCGTTTCGTCGGCAATTTTCCATCTTGCAATGATTTGCGAATGTTCATTCTCTCGATGTCAGAATTTTTTTTGGAAAGCATATTTACTCCCCAACCTATTACAGGTCCTTGCGTTTTTGTCTCACCATTTTCATCGGGAATATCCAAGAGTCCTGCAAATCGTATCCGTTTTATCCAAGTAATTTCTGGAAATTCTTCGTCCAAGTTTTCTGTTAATTTATTAGTCCCAACAATCGCAAGGTCATTTGCCATCTGCTGTGAATTATCATATTTAGCTTTAGTGATTACCTTTACATGACCAGTAGAAAATCTTGCATTATAATCAATTATATCCCCCAAATATCCAGTAATCCAACTTTGTAATAGCACAGTTAACGTCACACCAATACTAATTGACAATATTGGAAACAAACTTCTGTGTCTATCGCGAATCAATCCTTTTAATAAAAATTTAATCATTGTATTTTCCCCTTTATTGCATCTGTTGGATTCATTTTAGAAATCTTTTTTGCTGGCAAATAACTGACAATTACTGTAGCTATAAAAATAGTTAAAACAGTTCCTATAACTAAGCCAATACTATAAGAAGGGAATATACTTTTTGCTATGGGAAGTCCATAATCATCTGTTCCTTCTGGCATAGCCAATCCCACTTTTGCTTGCCAAGTGAGTAATGGAATTCCATAAATTGCAGCAAGAATAGCAGCAAAAACACTGTACATCGCGCCTTCCACAGTAAATAATCTTACAACTTGCCAACGCGTCATTCCTAATGCAATTTCAGTTCCAATCTCTTTTTGACGACGAAAAATAGACAATATTTGTGTATCAAAAATTGCCAATAATGCCAATGCTAAAAGGATACCATAGAATATTGAACCTCCGACACTTTTCATCTTGATTAAGTTGTCCATTTCTTTTAATAAATAATCATGTCCTCTAAAAACCCAGCCGGAAATTTCTTCTTTTTCAACGGAATTATTTTCTGTTATTAGCATGGTTGCTTCATTAGGTGCCTGCAACATTTTTTGTAACTGTTCCAATGAAAGCCAAATTTTCCCCTGATCGACTATCGGAACATTTGTATGAAAAATATCTACGACTTTAGCATCTGCAGCATCAAATGTTCCATTTGCATCTCGCCATCGAATTGTAAAATAATCTCCAACTTGAAGCTTATTGCTTTCTGCCATTCTACTACCGATTAAAATTGAAATTTCATCAGAATTCTTCTGTAACTTATCCGTTGGCAACTTCAGTATTTTCTGTTCAGGTAGAATTCCTTTTAATAAAACATTTTGCATTCTGCCTTCAGGATAAATTGTTGCTGTGTTTATAAGAATTGGTGTAAGCAAACCATTTTGGATATCATCACTGATCCCATCAGGAATTACACTATGACTTTCGTTGATGGTAAACATATCATAAGGATCATAATCCTTCTGCCAATACTGCCCGCCACCGATTTGCCAATCTATCATATCTCGTTTGGCTTGTTCATTCCAACCATTCAAAAGGCCTTTGTTCCAAATTATTATAACAAATGAAAATGACAAAACAATAACATTTAACCAAGTCCTTAAACCCGCGCCAATAAGATTTTTATAAGCTAATTTTAATGAAAGCATTTTCCCTCCTTATTTTATAACCGCAAAAATGCGAATTATAAAAAATATATATTGGACATTTTTCATATTAATATTTGTTGTAAATGATTTTTAAATTCTTTTCCATATCTCTTTTAATATCCGAATGTGTCTTTTTGTAATGATTATTCATATAACTGAAAATTAAAATATTTCCCTTTTTTGTTCTAATGAATCCGCTTAAATTGTGATTGTTGGATAGCGTTCCGGTCTTTGCAAAAATATATGGCTTTTCATTTTTATACCAACTTTTTATAGTTCCTCTTTTTCCACCAATTGGAAGATATGAAAATAATTCCTCCTCAGGAACTTCTTTATATATTTTTTCCAATAAATAAACATAGTCATTTGGAGTAATAAGATTGTATCTTGATAATCCCGAACCATCAACCCAATGCGGCTCTTGTGGAAATCCTGACAAATAATTTTCTAAAGAATATTCAATCGCATTCGCTACACTGAAAGTGTCAGATACCATTTTTCCAACCTGTAACATCAATTCTTCTGCAATAAAATTATCGCTTACTGTCAACATTTCTCGATACAGATCTTTATATTCTAATCCTTTAAAAATTTGAAAATCATATTCTTTTAATGGTTTTATAAGAGTAACATTTTTACATAAAGTATCTGCCAACAAATCTGCAACTAATTGATTGGAAGTGATAAATGGTATTGTAGTTCCGCTTGTATCATCCTTTTCATAATAGAAATCATTTGCATTTAATTCTCTCTCAATTTTGATACTATCTTTAACTTGGACATTTTCTCTGAAGAAATTCGGATGAACTATTAAACTATCATTCATATCTATTTTCAGAACATTACCATAAACAGGAAACAACGTTTTTTCGGGCATAAAATATGCTTGATAATCATCCCAAGCCCAGCCACTTCCATACGGATCATCATAAATATTATCATCAACTAAATAAATATTTTGTGATGCATTTTTTAAAAACTCAATCGTTTTATTGTTTTCAAATCCATATAACAAAGATGGATCTGCAGCACCTTTGATTATTAATGAATCATCTGTTTTATAATAATACAAGCTGGTAACAGAATCTCCAAATGTTTTGAAAGCCGTATAAAATGTAATCAATTTTGTATTAGAAGCTGGAGTGAAATACTTATCTCCATTATGATTTATTATTTCTTTTTTTGCTACAGGATCATATAATACAAAACCTTTAAAATATGAAATTGCTTTTTCTTCTGTTTTGAAATCTTTTTTCAGTTTGTAAGTTGTCCCGCAGGATGTTAGCATAATTGCTACTACAAATGCTGCGATAATTTTTTTTAACGATTTTGTATTTATCATATTTTTCTCTTTAATTTAATTTTTTTAGAACACGGATGAAGCCGACAAACTCAGAGTAAACGAATGAAATGTATTTTCGCGAACAATATTTTTTTACTATTTAATCATTTTGTTAAACTAAAACCCCAAATATTTTTTAAACAATTCTTCTTCTTTTTCTTTATATTCCTTAATCTTACTAATTTTATTATGTATAATATTTTCTGTTTCCTTATAACTTATCCAAATAAAAGATGGTGGATAATATTGACCATAAAAATAACCGACTCCATCTCCGAAAAAATTACCATTTGAATTAGGAACCATCGGTGGACCATTGATTGCAGATAAACTAATAAAAATATGATTTGCATCTGGTATATTTAGCATATTACTAGTAAAAGTAAAGGTATTTGTATTTGAATCAAGAATAAACAATGAATCTACTATTGCACTTCCATAAATTCTATAAGACAATCTAAAACATGTTTCATTTTCACAATCTGACCATTTAAGCTCAAAATCATCTAAAGGATTAATTGTATCAGGAATAGAATTTTCATAAATTTCAAATTCGCCCGGCAATTCACAACTACCTGTTGATATATATTCTCTATTATTAGCTGTAATTTCTAATTCATAAAATTTATTACTTATCCAATGGAATTTCACATGATCATAATTTAAATTAAAATATCCATAATACCACCAATCACTTTCAGTTGTACCATAAGAATTATTATATTCGTAAATATTTAAACTATCAAGATTGAAAGAAGCTTGGCTAACAGTTGGATAATATAAAACACTAATATCACCACTAGAGTAAACCTGATTATCAATTGAATAAAAACTATTATATAACCGAGCATAAATTCTCATCCTCTTGATTTCAGGATTTGTTCCTTTATCAGAACAGTTATTAAACAAAATGCAAATCAGAAATAAAAATAAAATAATTCTATAAACCTTTTTTGTTTCCAATATATTCTCCTATACTTATTTATCATACTAAAAACCCAAATATTTTTTAAACAATTCTTCTTCTTTCTCTTTTAGTTCATTATTTTTTTTAGTTTGATCAAATATAACATTTTCCGAATTACTATAAGATATTACAAATTGATAACAAGGGTAATATTTACCATAAAAATAACCAACCCCATCTCCAGAAAAATTACCATCTGAATTGGGAACCATCGGTGGACCATTGATTGCAGTTAGATTGAAATAAAGGTATTTTGCACCTTCTATATTGAGCTTTTCAGTAGTAAAAGTAAAAGCATTTGTATTGGGATCAATTATGTTCGATGAAGGTACTGATGAACTATCATTAATATAAATTGAATAATTCAAGATAAAATTTGTTTCGTTTTCACAATCTGACCATTTAAGGTCAAAATCAACCAAAGGATTAATTTTGTTTGGAAGAGAATCAAAATAAATTACAAATTCGCCCGGTAATTCACAACTACCTGTTGATACATATTCACCATTATTAGCTGTGATTTCTAATTCATAAGATTTATCACATGTCCAATGGAACGTTGTATCACCATAATATTCTTCATACCTCCAACTACTCCTAGTTATACCATAAGAATCGTTATATTCATAAACATCTTTACTATCAAGATTAATAGAAACTTCTCTAACAGCAGGATAATAATAAACATCAATACTACCTAATGACTGAAGATTACTACTTCCGTACCTATTTGCCAACTGAGCATAAATCCTCATTTTTTTAGATTCGGCATTTGTTCCTTTATCAGAACAATTGGTAAGCAAAAAAACAATCGGGAATAGAACTAAAACAACTCTATATATATTTTTCATTTTTCACTCTCTCTTTTATTCCTTATCCGATTTTCTACTTTGTTTTTAAAAACGACATATCTAAAATTTAATTTTTTATGTTAACGACTTTCCCATCTTTTAATACAACTTGCCTCCTCAAATATTGTATTACTTTTTCATCATGAGTAGCAAAAATGAAAGTCGTTTTAAGTTCTTTATTTAATTTAACCATCATCTTTAAAATATTGTGTGAATTTTCCGCATCAAGATTTGCAGTTGGTTCGTCAGCAAGCACTACTTCCGGAATTTTCACCATTGCTCGAGCTACCGCAACTCGTTGACATTCACCACCAGATAATTGTCCCGGGCGAGATTTTATTTTATCCGTTAATCCCAGCCATTCAAGAGAATCCAACACGGCTTTTTTTCTTTTACTTGCAGGCATTTTTAAAAGCAAAAGCGGGAATTCCACATTTTCATAAACTGTATAAACCGGTAACAAATTGTAAGTTTGGAAAATAAATCCAATATGTTTGTTCCGTAAATTCGCTGCTTTTTTATGCGATAATGCTCCAATAGATTCACCGAGTGTAATAACCTTCCCTTCTGTTGGAGAATCTAATGAACCAATGACATTTAGCAAAGTTGTTTTCCCAGAACCACTTGGTCCGACAATTCCGGTGAATTCGCCCCTATCAAAAGTAAGATCAATGTTTTTCAAGGCAGTGAATTTTCCCTTTCCCATAGGAAATTGTTTCTTCATATTTTTAATTGAAATAATTTGTGAATTTTGCATTTATAAAACTCCTGTTTTTATTTTTGTATTATTAATTTACAACTTTTATATAATTTAACAAAAAAATATCATATCTTCAAAAACAATCTTTATAATTTGTTAATTATCAAAAAAATCTAATAATTATAAATAATCATTAACTTAACAAAATCATCCAACAAAGACATAGATTGGTTATTATTAATGCTTTGTAAATCGTTCGATGTCATCCAAGAATAACTTAAATTAATTGAAAAATTATTGTAAGTTTTCTGCCAAGAAAGATAATTATATAATTCCAAACTTTCCAAATCACAATAGATAAATCCATTTACAACATCAAACAATCCAATCGGATAATCAATTGTAAATCCCGCAAAATCATGAGTGTTGTCAATTCCAAAAAAATCCTCCGCCATATTTACGAAAAAATATTCACCCAAAATGTGCAAACCATTTCCTAATGAAATTGTATAATCGCTTCCAATTGTTAACATTTGCTGCCATTGTGAAAAATGTTCTTCATAATGGATCGCTTCAGCTTCAAACCACAATCCAATTTCTACATCCCATTTTCCGTCTAATGCAAATCTATTTTCATTATAATTATTCTCTTCCGACAATAAAAGAATATAATTCGTTTCATAATGGCGATTGTGATAACTAATGCCCAATTCTCCATTTAATATTGGCAATTGGATCCTTCCACCATATTCAATACTGTTATCTTTTGTTGGAAATATTTCCATCCCCTTTAGATCATTATTTCCATATAAACACCATGCCCAAATATTTGCATTATTCAAAAAATAATATCTCAATCGCAACCCCCAAACACCTTTTGATAAACCAAGTGGATCCTGTGGATCGTTTGATGAAAACCACATCAATGGACGAAACAAAAATGCCGGACCAAAATTTATTTTTTGCAAGCCGAGTCGCATTTCAAATTGCGTAGTGGAATATCTACTCCAAAGCCGATAAAAATCAATGTCTGAATTACTCGTCGTATCAAAATCCGTCTGATAATATAAATTACCTGTTAATTCAAGATCTACAAATTTATTTGATTTGTTATAAATATTCGTTTCTAATGACGGCAAATATCTACTACTAAAAAGATAGCTCGAATTGCCTAATGAACCTCCAACCAATTCACTAACTTTTCCGTAAAAATTGAATGTTTTATTTTGTGCAAATAAAAAATTAATTGAAATACATACTAACAAAAATAGAATTACTATGAATTTAATTTCGAAATATTTTTTATTCTTCATAACAATTTTTAAATATTTTTAAACAATTATCAACATAAAAAAACAGCGGATATTCATCCACTGTTTTTTTATTCTAATAAATTTTACATTACTTTTCCCAAAAAATAATAATTGATCAACTATTTCAATTATAATAACTATTATTTTTCTTTCAAGAATTTATAAAAATCACTTTCCGTAGATAATATCAATTTAGTACTGGAATCAATTGTATTTTTATATGTATCCATTGTTTTAGTAAATTCATAAAAATCTCTCGACTGCACATTTTTATTATATGCATTCGTATAAATGGCGGTAGCCTTAGCATCTGCCTTACCTTTTATTTCTTCAGCAGTTTTAAATGCTTCTGATCTAATTCTTTGTAATTCACGATCTTTTTCTCCACCGATTCGAGATGCTTCTCCTTCACCTTCTGAACGATATTTGTCGGCAATTCTTTTTCTTTCAGTGATCATCCTTCCAAATACTTTTTCTTGAACTTCCTTTACATAATTAATTCTTTTAAATTTAAAATCAAGAATTTTTATTCCAAGATCACTCGTTCTTTTCTGTGCATTTTCTAAAACTTTTTCTGCGATTTTATGTCTTCCTATCTTTATTTCAGCCAATGGATCCGTTTCTTGAGAAACAATCGTATCTGCAATTTTTTCACTTCTATTTGAAGATCTTACAACTTCAATAAGATCATTATTCGCAATAACATTTCTAGTTTCACCATCAATTATACCATCCAATCGAGAATGAGCTCCTCGTTCGTCTCGTAATCTCTTATAAAAAAGAAGCGGATCCACTATTTGCCATCTTGCATAAGCATCAACCCAAATAAATCTTTTATTTTTAGTTGGAACCTGATTTCTCTGGCCATCCCATTCTAAAAATCTTTTATCAAAAAAATGTGGTGTATCCAAAAATGGCATTTTAAAATGAACTCCAGGATTGATAATCGGTTCGCCTACCGGCTTTCCTAATCGCGTAACTATAACTTGCTCTGTTTCATCCGTAATATATAACGATAAAAAAGCACCAAGTATTATTATTGCTAATAAAATAATTAGATATTTTAATTTTTTCATCTTTATCCCTCTATTTTTTATTATCTAAATTTAATAATGGAAGTATACCAGAAATCCCATCGTCTATAATATATTTCATACCGGCTTTAGGAATGATTTCATTCATTGTTTCCAAATAAATTCTTTGACGCGTTACTTCGGGAGCCCTTCTGTATTCATTATATATTGCATTAAATCTTGCTATATCACCTTGCGATCTGTTTACCCTATTCAATGCATATCCTTCTGCCTGTTGGATCATCTGTTTTGCTTCACCAATGGCACGAGGTACGACTTTATTGTATTCAGAGTATGCTTGATTTATTAATTTTTCCTTATCTTGCTGTGCCTCATTTACTTCGTTAAAAGATGCTTTAACCCTATCCGGTGGAGTCACATTCTGTAAAACAACTTGCTCAATCTTTATTCCCGTTTGATATTGGTTACACAGTTTTTGCAATGTTTCTTGAACGGCACTTGCAATTTCTTGACGACCAATTGTCAATACTTCATTCACAGTTCTATCACCAACAATTTCACGCATTGCCGCTTCTGTCATATCTCTCAATGTCTTAGTTGAATTTCGAACTTTAAATAAGTATTTATAGGGATCGCCTATACGATATTGAACTATCCATTCAACTATTGCAACATTTAAATCGCCGGTTAACATTAATGATTCGTTGTTATAAGAACGCGATGAATAGGCCGAACTAATACCTGCTTTAATTGTCCTAAAACCAAACTCTTGTTTCAATTGTCTTTCTACCGGAACCTTGTATAATTTTTCAATATACGGAAGTTTCATTTTAAATCCGGGTTCAACCGATCTGTTATACTTCCCTAATCTTAAAATTACCCCTATTTCTTCTGGCTCAATTATGAACCACGAATTCAATAATACTACAACAATAACTACAATAATAATTATCCTTGTTAGCTTTTTTGAATTTGTTTTGAGTGTATCCAGAAAACTTTGTAATTCTTCATTTGCCATTATATCCTCCCTGTTTATATTTTACAATTCATTAAACATATTCTTTATTATATAAAGTAATAAAAAATTATGTCAATTGCAAATAATTTACTAAATACTATTCCGCATATAATTTCTCTATTTCAGAAGCATATTTTTCTGTAATTACTCTTCTCTTGATTTTTATGCTTGGTGTAAGTTCACCGTCTTTGATCGTAAATGCAGATGATATTAATATATATTTTCTCACTTGTTCATATCTTGCTAAATTTTGTTGCAATCTGTGTAATTCATTATTGAATAAAGTAAAAACTTGTGGTAAAGCTAATAATTCTTTATAGCTTTTATATGATAATAATTTTCGTTTTGCCCACTTTTCAATAATATCTTGAGGTGGTACTATCATAGCAGAAAGAAAATTCCTATTATCACCTATTACTACAATTTGGTCAATATATCTCGATTTGGACAATTGATGTTCAATATTTGACGGTGCAATATTTTTCCCACCAGAGGTAACAATAATATTTTTTTTACGATCTGTAATATGTAAAAATCCATCATTATCTATTAGTCCAATATCTCCGGAATAAAGCCAGCCATTTTTATCAATCATTTTTTTGGTTGCATCTTTATTTTTATAATAACCCTTCATCACATTTGGTCCTCTGAAAAGAATTTCGCCATCAGAAGCAATTTTCATTTCAACATCCGGTATAGTTGTCCCAACTGTGCCAAATTTTATTTTATCACGACGAACAACATTGGTAACAGGTGTTAATTCTGTCATTCCAAACCCCTCTAATAAAATAATTCCCGAAGCTGCAAAAAATTCACCAATATTTTTTGATAATGGAGCTCCTCCAGAAATTCCAAATAAAAATTCGCCACCAAACACATCGTGAATTTTACTAAAAATCAACTTCTTAGCAATTTTATACTTTAGACCTAACATTCCTGCCGGCTTTTTATTTTTTTGGATATATTTTCTAGAAACTTCACTACCAATATCCTGAGCCCAGAAAAATATTTTCTGTTTCATTGGCGAAGCATTACCAACACCATCAATTATTTTTGAAAATATTTTTTCATACAAACGAGGAACCGATATAAGATAATGTGGTTTTGCTTCTTTTAAATTCTCGGGAACCTTTATCATTTCTTCTGCAAAATAGGTTGTAGATCCAATTAGAAAACAAAAAATTGAGCCAACTCGTTCTAAACTATGACTGAGCGGCAAAAACGATAACCATCTTTTTCTATGTTCAAAGTGCAACGCTTCTTGAGATGCCTGCGCATTTGTCGCAATATTAAAATGAGTTAACATCACTCCTTTTGGTGGGCCTGTCGTTCCGGATGTATAAATAATTGTCCAAAGGTCGTCTTTTTTGATTTTTTTACCTTCATCTTCTAAAGTATAATCAACACCTTTGAGAAATTCCTTACCAATATCCAAAAATTCTGAAAATTTCATTATCCAATCTTCTTTAAAATCAACTTCATCAAAAATTACCATTTTATCTACATTTTTAATGTGCTTTTTTATTTCGATGATCTTTTTCGCCTGTTCCTCAGTAGAAACAAATATGAATTTAGCATCTGATTTTTTAATGATATATTTACACTGATCTGGTAGTAATGTAGGATAAATCGGAACGGTTACAAATCCAAAATGAGCACAAGCAAAATCTATCATCGTCCATTCGGGACGATTTTCAGATTGTAAAGCAATTTTATCATCTTTCTCAAATCCCAATTTTCTTAATGCCATCGCAATGAGTTCTATTTTATCTCTTGCTTCAGAATAAGTGACAGGCAACCATTTTTCACCCTTTTTATAATAAAAAAGATCTTGATCCTTATTCTCTTTCATTGATTTACCGAACATTTCCGGTATTGTTTCTAAATAATTAATTAAATACTTCATGGTTCCCTCCATTTTTTTACAATATTACAATATTTTTTTAAAAAATGCAAATAATAAAAATATTTTTTTCAATTATTGATATCTATTTATTGTAATAATTTTCTGATTTAAGGATCTCTCTTACACCGCCATAACCCGCACTAAAAGATGTCATTATTAAATATTCAATTTTCGGATCATTTATAATTCCCTGAGAATCTATTACAGAAAGAACCGTATCCAAAATCATTTGAAATTTACTTTGATCAACAAAATATTTCGATCCATAGGCACTTGAGAATCCTCCAAGATGAATATTAAATAATATTGCGTTGATCTGTTGAATTAATTACTTCGTTTTCTGCTGTCCAGTTCGCACCGTGCAAATGAAATACAAGCGTAAATTTATTATTATTACTTTGAAAATTGTCGGGTACAAATAATTGAGCAAATTGACTTGCCGCTTCATCCAAATTTAATTTTTCCGTTAAATCTACTCTCGTTCCTGAATCACTTCTTGCGAATAAGTCATTTATTAAAAAAATCATAAGCAAACAGAGAAATATCGTTGTATTTTTCAATTTCATAATAAATACCTTTTATTTACTTTTCCCCATTCCTCTAAAACTGCAATAGCCGTTTCCGGATTTACATCTAAACCGAATTCGAATTGATCAATGATTCCGCCATTTGGATCGTATAAATTTTTGGCTAATTTTTGAACTGCTTGTCGTCCAATTTTTGGATCTTTTGAAGGTAAAACATTTTGTCGGTCAATTTCACCCCAAAATGTAATTCTACCTCTAAACCGCCTGCCGATCTCTTCAATATCCATACAAAATAATTGTGAATTTATTGCGTCAACACCAATCTCTATCAAATCCTCATAAATATCAATTATATATCCGTCTGAATGCATAAAGACAAATTTATTGTTCGTATGAGCAATATCGCAATACTCTTTGTAAAGTGGTTTAAAGATCTCTCGCCATAATTTCGGTGAAATTAATAAACTATTCTGTGAGCCCCAATCGTCCATGAACATTAATCCGTCCACATCGGTTTTTGCCCACATTTCAAATTCTTTTAAATAAAATTGATGGATCGTATTAAGCAAATTAAAAAAATCATCATCTTGAACTACACAATCCATCATCGCATTTTCAGTTCCGCGAATAAATTGGTATCTTTCCCAAGGTCGTGGAATACAATTTGCTCTCACAAACTTATCCGTCTCTGCACAAAACTTTTTCGTGATTTCTTTTATTTTGTCAAAATCAGTTGGAAGCCATTCATAAGGCGGTTTTATACTTTTCCAATCTGAAAGCTCTTTCAATATTGGTTTTTTAACTTCACCCATCATTCCGTCAAGAATATTTACAAATTCACAACCCCATTCGTCCGTATATTTTCCTATTTCATTCTCTTTACCTTTGACTCGCAGAGAAGTTGGATAAAAATAATCCACACCACAAATATCATTTGGGAATCGTGTCTCTATTTCTTTTACAGTTTTGGGATATCTTTTAATTGCCCACGGTAAGGAAATTATTTCACGAGGAATTCTTGATGGATAATTAAATGTCAATGTGTCTTTTACTATTTCTCTTGAAGTTTGTGGCATTTATTTTCTTTTATTTTATTATTTATAATTAATATATAGATTTAAAATTGTTACAATAATTACAACCCTACGGAATTTTTTCAAGTGTTTTTTTTGTCCATTATTCAAAATATATTCTTACTTTTCATTTGTTCTGTGGCACAATATATTAAATAATCTTCGCTAATCCACTAATACAAGCAGTCTCTGTTCTTAATCGGCGATTACTTAAATATATTGGCAAATATCCATTTTCAATTGCTACTTCAATCTCTTCATCAGTAAATCCACCCTCCGGTCCAACTAATAAAATAATTTTATTATTTGCCTCTTTTACAAATTTATCTAATCGTGAATAGCTTTCATTTTGCGAAAAAATGAATCTTTTTGCACTTTTGTTTTGTGTAATGAATTCATCAAAATTTGTTAACGGAAACATTTTTGGAATTACACTTCTACCGCATTGCTTTGTAGCCGATAGAATTATTTTTTCATCTCGTTTCTGCTTTATATTTTTATTTTCTGAATATCTTGTATTCAACGGATAAATTTTTTTTACACCAAGCTCTGTTGATTTTTCAATTAACCATTCCCATCTTTTCTGCTTGATCATTCCTACAGCAATAGAAATATCTGTTTTTAATTCGCCATAGTTTTTGAATATTTCCAATATTTTACAATTTGTCTCTTCTTTATTGATTTCAATAATTTTACATGAAAACATCAAACCATTTCCATCCATAACAAAAATATTATCACCAATTTTCTCACGCAATACTCTCGAAAGATGAAAATGTTCTTGTCCGGAAATTACTAATGTAGAATTCCCTAATTGAATATTATCGGAAAAAAAATATTCTCTATGACTCATTATAAATAATCAACAATAATTATAAATCTTAATAATGGATTAATCTTTTATCATTAAATAGATAAAGAAAATAATTAGAAAAAAAACAAACCCGGATGCAATAATGATCAATAATTGTCTGTTATCGTTTATTAATTTTACCAAATCCAATTCTTTGTTCATTTTTTTACCTCATTTATTAAGTTAGAAAAATTTGCCATATTGGAAATATACTGCTTTTCCATTCCAATTTTTACTATCCTGAACAGCTTCATAAAAGTAATTACTCTCATATCCTGCTGCAACAGAGATTTCATATTTTGGCGAACCCATAAAATCAATTCCAACAAAAAAGTTATATGTCATTCCATAATAAAAATCAACCTTTTCGTATTTTTTGAAAAAACTCGTATTCTCAGGAGTATCTAATGCAATAACACCACCAAGTTGTGTTGATAAAAATGGCGAAAAACTATTTGCAAGTTTATCTTTGAATAAATGATATTTTAAAGCAACTCCAGATTTGACAAAATCCAAGCTAATTTCATTTACCGTTATTGGTTGTCCCCAATAGTTATAAGCCGTATACTCATCTCCACCTGTTACCATAGTTATATTTGCCCAAATTCCATAATGAAATTTTCCTACTGGAGCAAATTGCCTATACCAACCAATAGATGTCCCAAAATCGGTTATGTGTAAATCAATTGCTGAAAATTTTTGCACATTTGCCATTGTCTCAATTTTCACTTGTGCATTTGTAATAGCACTGAGTAAAATGAGTATTAATATTGTTTTTTTCATGGTTTGCCTTTTTCTATTTTTCTTGAAAAACAAAAATAATTATCTAATTAATGTTTGGAAATCAGGAATATATTCCCAAATATTTTTTAATTTTTCTTTATTACACCTATGATATTTGTTTTTACTATTTTTACTCCAAACACCCGACCATCTTATGGAATTACTAAATGTCTCTAAATCAATTGCTTTTACTTTGAATTTTTGGAGAAGCAAATCTTTTTTTTCAATAAATTCTATCTTCTTTTTCACCCAAACATATACAATTAGTGCAATAGCATTATCTCCATATATTCCTTTTAATGTACTTAATGCTTTAATATCTAAATCTGATATTTTTGTATCACCTGTTAAATTGGCAGAACCTTTAATATCTATTAAATATATTTTTTTTTCAGAATAACAAATGAAATCTATATTTTTTATTGATTTTTTTTCAATTGTTTGTTTTAAATCTTGCATAAGCGGAAAAGTTGGAACTTGCGCCTTTAAACAAAGTGAATAAAAAATAGGTTCATAATGTGATGATGGCATATTTTACTCTTTCGAAATATTAAGATTAAAAGAAAAATTAATTTTACTATTTTTATTGCTCGCTTCCCAAGAATCATAATAATTGTCATATTGTTCATCAAGATAATTTTTCAATTCTTCAACAACTAAATTAATCAAATTATTTCCCCCATTGTTATTATCTACTTGTAAAATATCATTAAATAATTCATCATTTGTAAATGTAGTATCAACTTGATATATATCTTCATTAATACTGGATGTTTTCCTTTCTATTTTAATTATTTCCATATTTACTTTTCCTGTTTTTAATGTTTTATTATGTAAAGTTTCTTTGCATACAATCGAACACATCACCAATCATAATATTTGGTACAATGCTATCAGGAATATTAATAAAATCGGAAGTAAATAAATGGTCTTGATTATCCCTTTTTAGAAGAACATTGAAATTATTTTTATTTGGTTGTAAACTGTTCATAAATGACTCTTATATTAATCTTCCTTAACTTTTTCATAGATCATTCGCATTCCATCTAAGATCAAATTGTTATCAATATATTCAATTGTTTCGGATTTATTCTCTAAATATTTTGCAAGTCCACCTGTGGCAATTACACTAACATCTGTCCATTTTTTTTCTTTTATTATCTTTTTTACCAATCCGTCAATTTGGGTAACTGTTCCATAAGTAATACCTGATTGTAAATTATCAACTGTATTTGAACCAACAATATTCTTAGGGAATTTAAAACTTATTTTTGGAAGTAAAGCGGTTTTTTTTATAAGATTGCGAAATGAAACCTCTACTCCCGGCGAAATAATTCCTCCGAGATATTCTCCATTTTCCGAAACAACATCATAAGTAGTCGCTGTTCCCAGATCAATAATTATTTGCGGCAATTTGTATTTCTTTAAAGCAGCATAAGCATTACATATTCTATCTGCACCAACTTCAGCAGGATTATCAACTGCAAGTTTTAATTCCAATGGCAAAGTGTAATCAACTATTATCGGCTCAATATTCAAATGTGTAATCGTCATTGATTTAAATTGTGATGATAAATTCGGAACTACAGAGCTAATTATTACTCCGTCAATATCTTTCATAGCAACATTTGCATCTTCTGATAATAATTTAAGTGTTAACCAAAATTCATCTTCTGTTCTCGTATGAGAAGTTGCAATACGCCAATTTTTAATAATTTTTTTGCCGTCAATAATTGCGACGACGATATTTGTATTTCCAATATCTATTGCTAAAAGCATAATTTTAACCCAACCTTTTCATTTTATAAATCTAATTCCTCTCACTTTTACTTTAATTTATATAATAATTTGGTATATTCAAAGAAAGGAATTGAAATTTTCAGTTTCCCACAAGGACATGTTCCGAGAACGAGGAACGGAGAATGGAAACCAAATCTACTTCGGAAAAAAACGTTAACCGGTTCATTAGTTAATTCGTTAATTCGTTAATTTGTTTACCAGTTAACCAGCTCGGATTTTGTCTCTATAAAACTTCGGAAGTTTTAAAATCCCCAACACACTTTTTTCAACGACATCCATTATTTTAGTATAAATCATTAAACTACTTTGTAGTTTAATGAAGTGTGGTAAAAGCGGACTCTTTTTCTATGGACTGCGTCCATAGTTATTAATATTTAATCCCTTCGGGATTTTTTGATAATGTTCAAAATTTACAACTTTTTTTTATTTCATTTTTGTTCTCTTTCAGACAAGGTATTGCATTGTTTCTATCTCTAAAATTGGTACCGTGAAATCTGCGAAGCAGATTAATTTTAATAACTGCCGATGAAATCGGTAGAGTTGAACATCTCGAAAAAAAACAACCCTGAAGGGGTTGAATATTTGTCTAAAAAACTATACTAAACTTCCGACACACTTTTTTCAACGGTGCCTAAATTTTTTAAATCCGTTGAAACGGATATAAATATTATTTGTATGTATTGTTCTCACCCCCGACAAATCGGGGTGCTACTCTAATTTAGATTTTGGAATTGAATTTTTCCGTAAATATATGATTAAAAGAGATCACTTGCGGGTGTTTTGAGCCATTCTTCTAATGTATGAGCAGAAATATCTTTTTCCGATAGAAGAATATCATTCGTATCTATTCCCCAATTAATTCCTATCAACGGATCATCATATCTAATTCCGCTATCATTTTCTTTTGAATAATAATTATCAACTTTATAAGACAATATTACTTCCGGAGATGTTACTAAAAAACCATGAGCAAATCCTCTTGGAATAAACAATTGTCTTTTATTTTCAGCACTTAATTCCACTTTAATATATTTCTTAAAACTTTTAGAATTCTTCCGAAGATCAACTGCAATATCAATTACACTTCCTTGTATTACTCTAACTAATTTTGCTTGAGCAAATGGCGATTTTTGGAAATGCAATCCTCTCAATACACCATAATGAGATTTAGATTCGTTTTCTTGAATAAAATTAATTTTTTTATTAATAAATTTTTCAAATAGATCTTGTCTAAATGATTCAAAAAAATATCCACGATTATCTTGAAATATTTTTGGTTCAATAATTACAACATCAGCTATTTCAGTTCTAATAAAATTCATAATTATCTTCCATTTATTAAGTTTAACAGATATTGACCATATTCATTTTTATTCATAGAATTCGCTATTTTCTGCAATTGATTTTCATTAATATAACCCAATTTATATGCAATTTCTTCTATACACGCAATTTTCAATCCTTGTCTGCTCTCTATCGCATGAATAAAATTTGAAGCAGCAAGTAAGCTCTCGAAAGTTCCTGTATCTAACCAAGCATAACCTCTTCTCATAAGTTCTACTTTTAATCGATTCTGTTCAAGATACATTTGATTAACAGAAGTTATTTCCAACTCACCACGAGCGGAAGGGTTTACTTTTTTTGCAATTTGAATTATATCATTAGGATAATAATAAAGTCCAATAACGGCGTGATTTGACTTTGGAATTTTAGGTTTTTCTTCTATTGAAATCACATCCATATTTTTATCAAATTCGACTACACCATATCTTTCAGGATCGGTTACTTCATATCCAAAGATAACGGCTTTATTTTCATCTTTTACAGTTTCTACACTATTTTTTAATAAGCTAACAAGATCATGTCCATAAAAAACATTATCACCCAAAACGAGACACACATCATCATCACCGATAAATTCCTCACCAAGTATAAATGCTTGTGCTAAACCTTCGGGTGCAGGTTGTATTTTATATTCAAATGAAATACCTAATTTAGAACCATCTCCGAGAAGTTCCCTGTAGAGATCAATAAATTCCGGATTAGAGATTATCAATATTTCCTTAATTCCGGATAATAGTAAAACTGAAATCGGATAATAGATCATCGGCTTGTTATATAAAGGAATAACTTGTTTGCTAATTCCTTTTGTAATTGGATAAAGTCGAGTTCCAGATCCGCCTGCTAAAACAATTCCTTTCATAATATATTCTCCTCTTATTTAAAAATGATTATTATCTTGTTAGTTTTTGTTAGTTTTTGTTAGTTGCTAATTGCGTCTTGTGCGAAACCTCATTACCTATTTTCATAATTTGCTTTGATCCAATCTCTATAACTTTCATTTTTGATATCATCTATCCATTTCTGATTATTTAAATACCAATCAATCGTCAAATCAAGTCCTTCTGAAAAATTTACCGATTGTTTCCATCCCAATTCATTTTTTAATTTATCACAATTGATCGCATAGCGTCTATCGTGTCCGGATCTATCCTTAACAAAAGTAATGAGTTCTTTGTAATGTTCTGCATTTTTATTCTTGATCTTTGCAATTTTTTCACAAAGGACATTGATCAGATCAATATTCGTCCATTCGTTTTCGCCACCAACATTATATGTTTCACCAATAGTTCCTTTTTGAATAATTTTTAAAATCGCCGAACAGTGATCTTCTACGAAAAGCCAATCACGAATATTTTTCCCATCACCATATACAGGTAGTTTTTTCTCATTTACAATATTACCGATCATTACAGGTAATAATTTTTCCGGGAACTGATAAGCACCATAATTATTTGTAGAATTAGAAATCGTAATCGGCAAACCATAGGTATGGTAATATGCTTTTACAAGATGATCCGAAGATGCTTTTGATGCTGAATATGGACTTCTCGGATCATATGCGGTATCTTCATAAAAATATCCTGTTTCACCTAACGAACCAAAAACTTCATCTGTAGAAATATGATGGAATAAAAAATCTTTTCCCGATTTGTTATCATTAAGCCAATATTTTCGTGCAACTTCAAGTAAATTAAAAGTACCGAGAATATTTGTATCAATAAATTCTTTTGGTCCTAAAATTGATCGATCAACATGCGATTCCGCAGCAAAATGAACAACACAATCAATTGAATGATCTTGAAATATTTTATCTATTCCTTCTTTATCACATATATCAATATGTTCAAAAAAATATCTATTACCGAGTTTATCTTCTATATTTTTTAAATTATTAAGATTGCCGGCATAAGTTAATTTGTCAACATTAATAATATTTCCCTTGAAAGAAGTTTTTTCAAATAAATAATGAATAAAATTAGAACCTATAAATCCTGCTCCACCGGTTACTAAAATATTTTTAAAATTTCTCATATATCCTTCATCTATAATTTAATAATTTAATTTCTCGATACATTCTTTTAACGAATCTTTCCAAAAAGGTATTGCCATATTGTAATCTCTTTGTATTTTTTTCGTATCTAAAACACTATATTTTGGTCTTTTTGCAAGCACTTTATATTCTTCTGTAGTGATAGGCAATATTTCGCAATCAATATTTCCTATATCCATTATTGCTTTTGCGAATTCATACCATGTAATAATTCCTTCATTTGAATAATGATAAATTTGATGTCTTTTAGTAACATTATCAGAAAACAAAATTGAATTATTATTTTTGGCTGCAAACGATTTCTCATAATTTATTATTTTTAAAATACTCTCGGCGAGATCTTTTGCGTAAGTTGGAGAACCATATTGATCGGAAATAACTTTTATTAAATTTTTTGCATTTCCCAATTTTATCATTGTTTTTACAAAATTATTTCCAAAAGTAGAATACAACCAACTCGTTCGAATAATTATTGACCTATAAGAATATTTATTAACATTTATTTCACTTTCAAGTTTCGTCGCTCCATACACAGACAACGGATTTCCCTTATCATCTTCTGTATATGGAATATTTTTACGCCCATCAAAAATAAAATCCGTAGAAAAATGAATTAATGGAATTGATAAGTTTTTCGAAATAACAGATAAATTTTTTGTTCCAAAAGAATTTATTTTTTTTGCTAATTCAGGTTCTTCCTCAGCACGATCAACAGCCGTATATGATGCACAATTAATAATTAAATTGATTCTATTTTTTATTAGAAAACTTTCAATCATGTCTTTATTTGTAATATCAAATTTTTCAATATCAGTAAAAATAAATTGATCGTCAGATGATCTTGAACTAATTTTTAATTCGCTGCCTAATTGACCATCAGCTCCTGTAATTAAAATTTTCACTTAATTATTTCCAAATTTCTTTAAAGGTTTTCTTGTTAAATAAAAAATAATTTAATGCTACGCTTTTATGGTAAAATAATTTATCCAATGCCTTATCTTTTACTTTTCTGTTTTGTTGAACTATTTTACGCTTTCCCATTATTAATTTAAAATTGATGACTAGCCATTTATAAGCCATGAAAAGTGATTTAATTAATTTTGTGTCGAATGTGATCAATCCTTTTAAAAATGTAATTTTATCTAAAGCTATTCGAGCTGGCAACAAATACAATAAACGATGGGTTGAGTAATTTTTTAACATCATAAAAATGCTATTGCGATGATTTAAATATATCTTTTGAAAATTACCTTGTTTAAGTGTTCCACCACCAAAGTGATAAATTACCGAATCACTACAAATGCGAATTCGTTTACCTTGCAGTAAAATTCTCCAACACAGATCTATCTCTTCCATGTGCAGAAAAAAATCTTCATCTAACAAACCGATATGGTCGAGTACTTCCTTGCGAATGGCAATTGCTGCTCCCGATGCCCAGAAAAGGTCTATATTATCATCATACTGCCCTTCGTCTTTTTCTATAGTATTCATTATTCTTCCGCGTAAAAATGGATATCCAAAAACATCCATAAAACCACCGGCAGCTCCGGCATATTCAAAATATTCTCTATTTTTCATTTGGCGGATCTTTGGTTGGCAGGCGGCAACATTTTCATCTGCTTCAAACTCTTTTATTATCGGTTCAAGCCAATCAGAAGTTACCTCAATATCATTATTCAACAATAATATAAATTCACCATTTGCTTTTTCAATTCCAAAATTATTTCCACCGGCATATCCAAGATTTTTGCCACTACCATATACTTTTACAAATGGATAATTCTTTCTTACAAAATCAATGCTATCATCGGTAGAATGATTGTCTATCATTATTATTTCATAATTTGGATAAGTGGTTCTCAATAATGAATCAAAAAGTACTTTTAAAAATCTTTCACCATTATAATTGGGAATAATTATTGAGATTAACGGTTTGTCTGATTCCAATTTATACCTATCAATTTTAATTCATTTCTTGTATTATTTTATTCCTGAGTATTTTTGCCTGCGAATCACCAGGATTCTTCGTTAACCATTCGTCGAGTAATATCAAAGCCTTATCATATTGTTTTGACTCATTATACAATTGATAGAGAAATCCAATTATTTGAGGATCTGTTGGATTTTGCATATAAACTCTTTTTACAATTTCTTCTGCTTTATCGTAGTTGCCAATTTCCATATAATACAATTGAGCCGCTCCTAAAATATCTTTTTTTGAAAGATCATCTCTTTTGATGAAATTATCTAATCTAAGAGATAGCTTTGTAGTATCGCCCATCATTCCGTATAATCTACCAATTTCCAAATATAATCCTTTATGCTCTATCGGAATGATCTCTTCGGGAATTTTTTCTTCCATATAATTTAAAAGCGTTCTTGCTTTTTCATATTCATTACTTCTAATAAATCCTACTGCCGCTTGGATAAAACCCGTTCTATAATTTTGCATTAATCTCATAGAATTCGGATTTAGATAAACATCCGGATTGTTTAAATTACGGAAACGATAAACATTTCCCAAATCGCCTTCTCTTGATGAATCAGAATATTCAGGAATAAGATTGCTCAAAATTTCTTCTTTATCTACACGATCAACTTTGTGAGGATATAATTTATAGACCAAACCTTCCATAGCTAAATATTTATCTATACCAATTCTATTGTCGTTTGAAACCGTTACCGCAAAATAAACCGGTCGCTCCCAATTTGCACCTTTAGCTATTAAAAATATCATTAAATCCTGTACCCTTATTCCACCACCTCCTAAAGTTGGTTCCATTTTCCATCTTATCTCTTTTTTGGGATTTAAATTTTCCGGTACGGGAATTCTTACCTCAGAAGTTTTCCAAGCACGCGGTCTTAAAGTTTCAATCTGTTCATCCGAAATTGGAATATTTATCGTTGGTTTATAATGTTTCATCTGATAAATATACCAAGGTGTGTTCAATAAACTTAAATTTACAACTTTTACATCTGTTCTAACATTTTCAACTTCTTGCAAATACCAAAGTGGAAATGTATCATTATCTCCATTAGTAAAAAGTATTCCATCTTTATCACATGAATTCAATAAATTGTAGGCATAATCAGATGCGACATAATTTCCCCATCTCGAATGTTCCTTAAAGTTTGCATTCAGCAAATTCAATGGTAGAATAACAATCAATAATACCGTTACACCGATCATTAAGTATTTTCTTAATGAATCGTTTTTTATTTTTTTCTTAATTAATTCTAAAATAGAAGACGCACCTATCCCTATCCAAATCGCAAAAGTGAAAAACGAACCGACATACGAATAATCCCTTTCTCGCGGTTGAGGATTCGGCTGATTCAAATATAATACAATTGCTAATCCAGTCATAAAAAACAGAGCAAGTACAGACAAAGCATTGTTTTTATCTTTAGCAAAATGGTAAAACATTCCTATCCATCCAATAATAAATGGTATCATCCACAATTGTGTCGGATCAACATTATTTCCTTTTCTACCCATAAACTGCCAATTAAAATATCTAATGTACATTTTCTTTATTTGATAGTTCCAGAAAAAATCTATTGGTCCGGAATATTGGCTTTTATATTTTGACTCTTCCCACCGTTCCTGCCTACTTGCAGTATATTTTCCATACTGTTCTCTTTCCAAATATGAAACACATTGTTCTACCGTTTCCGGATTGTTTTCGTCAATATTCGGGTTTTTTAAAGAACGAATAAATATTATTTGATATGACGAATAACCAATTGTAATCAATATTAATCCGAGTAAACTCAGCTTGATCCATTTTTGTGCAAAGATATTATTTTTCAATGATTGCCCAACAAGAAGATAAACAAGATAAATTACTATAAAAATCACAAGAAGAGCTAATGGAAAAGAAACCGCCGCAGGATCAATATTGATCATCCTTGCAATTTTGGGAGCACCTTTAATTATTCCAAGATAAATAATTAAAAACAAACCACCTGTAATTGCAGATATTCCCAAAAACGAACGCCATTTAAATTTTGAATATTTAAAATAAATGATCAGTGCAATAAACGGCAATGTCAGCAAATTCAATAAATGAATACTTATCGCAATCCCCATCACATAAGCAATGATCAAAATATATCTTTCATTGTGAATATTCTTATACTCATCTCTTCTCCATTTTAAAATAAGCCATACTACAAATGCAACAAGAAATGTACTAATGGAATAAACCTCAGTTTCTACAGCGTTAAACCATTGACTATCTGTAAAAGCAAAAGTCATGGCACCAATGAAAGCACCACCATAATTTATTAATTTATCCGAAAATGTTTTTGTTTGCCCACGAAATTGTTCAATAAACAATACAATTATTAAATATAGAAATAAAATCGTTAGAGCACTGGAAATAACAGACATTAGATTCATTCTAAAGGCAATATCTTTACTGAATGGAATTAATGTAAATATCTTACCTAATAATAAAAATAAAGGAGCACCTGGAGGATGAGGGACTTCTAATTTATACGCACACGCAATAAATTCACCGCAATCCCAAAATGAAACAGTTGGAGCTACTGTCATGAAATAGACAATAAAAGAAGTTGCAAAAACAATTGCACCGATTGAAAAATTAACTTTATTTTTTATCATTTTTCCCCTTTTCCATATTTATATAAAATCCCATTTTCTTTACTCTATCCAATAGTTGCATAATTTAACTTATCTTTATTATTTTTCAAAAAGAATTCCTTAAAATCCTTATTGTTTTTATTACTTAAATTTTTATCATTTTTTATTATTGAAAACGCTGCTAAACGAGCTTTCCGAAGTATTTCTCCATCTTCTATTAAATTTGCTATTTTCAAATCAACCAATCCATGTTGCTTTGCACTAAAAAATTCTCCCGGTCCTCTCAACTTCAAATCTGCCTCTGATATTTTAAAACCATCTATAGTTCCCTCTAATATACGCAACCTTTCGTTACCTTGTTCCGTATCTTTTCTACTTACTAAAATGCAATAACTTTTTTCGCCACCACGACCAATTCGTCCGCGCAATTGATGTAACTGTGATAATCCAAATCTCTCTGCATTTTCAATGATCATTACCGTTGCATTTGGAATATCGACTCCAACTTCAATAACAGTCGTACTTACCAAAATATCAACTTCGCCAGATTTATATTTTTCAATCACTTCTTTTTTTTCTAATTTTTTTAATTTACTATGAAGTAACGCTATTTTATAACTACTAAAAATTTTTGATATATTTTCAAATCCCTTTTCAGCAGCTTGTAAATCCATCTTTTCCGATTCACTTATTAAAGGATAAACAATAAAAATTTGCCTCCCCAAATTTATTTGATTCTTTAGAAAATCATATACCTTCGGTAATTTCACTTCCTTCACAACTCTTGTAACAATTGGTTTTCTTCCTTTTGGCATTTCATCTATTATTGAAGTATCCATGTCTCCATATACGCTAATTGACAAAGTGCGTGGTATTGGAGTTGCGGTCATCATTAACACATGTGGATTTATTCCTTTTTTAATAAGCGTCATTCTCTGGTCAACACCGAACCGATGCTGCTCATCAATTATTACCAATCCCAATTTTGAATATTTTACCTTTTCTTGTAATAGTGCATGAGTTCCAACAATAATTGGGGTTTTACCGTTAGCAATTTTAGGAAGTATTGTCTCTCTTTGCTTCTTTGTCTGCTTTCCGATCAATAATTCACAATTAATTCCCCACGGCTTAAAATACCTTTTAAAATTATTGTAATGTTGCTCGGCTAAAATTTCCGTTGGTGCCATTATTACCGTTTGGGAATTATTCTCCGTCATTATTGCCGCCGAAATTGCCGCTACAATTGTTTTTCCACTTCCAACATCTCCTTGTAGCAACCGATTCATTGGTGTTTCTGATCTCAAATCATTGTATATTTCTCTCGCAACTCGTTTCTGAGCATCGGTTAGGTCGAACGGTAATTTATTATATAAGTTTGTCGTTAATTCACCTGCCCTCTTACATTGTGCAAAGCATTTTTCACTCTTTATCTGTCTTCGTTTAATTGCCAAAACAGATTGTAACATTAATAATTCTTGAAATTTGAATCTGTATCTTGCTTTTTTTAACGTCTCTTTATCTTTTGGAAAATGAATGAATTTCAATCCTTCAAGTAAATCAATTAAGCTGTATTTATTTCTAATATCTTGTGGAATAGGATCTGGAATATTATTTGTAATTTCTGTAAATATCTTTTTGAATATTCGGCGAAATTGACGACTGTTCAATCCTTTTTTTCTCATATCTTCTGTCAAGGCATAAACAGGAACAATAATTCCTGTACTTAAATTTCCTATATGTGCATCCAGCAGATCAAAATCCGGATGTATAATATTTAATCCTTTATAGTAATTTACCTTACCACTCACAGACACATTATCACCAATTTTAAATATTTTTTTTATCCAATAGATCCCTGCAAACCAACTCAAAGTTAGGTAACCGAAATTGTCTTTTATCAGAACTTTTAAAATGGTTTTTCGTTTTGTTTTTGTTGTCCAAACTCTTTCAACTTGACCAATAACAGTGCATTCTTCACCGACAATAAGTTGATTCATATCTTTTACATTAGAACGATCTAAGTATTTTCTTGGGAAATAATATAATAAATCTTCTGCATTGAATATTCCCATATTTTCCAAAGCTTCTTTCCGCATTTCACCAATATACGGAATAGTTATTATTTTATTTTGTAAATAATTATTCACTCTATTTAAGCCATAAAAAATATAAAATCCACTTCATATTGTAAATTTATAAAACATGAATGATTAATAAAAGAAAAAAGAGATTGTAATTATTGGTGAATTAAAGTTTTGCGATACTACAACAAAAATATATTATTCTCTTTACAGACATTGCGTATTTCGTCAGTCCATATTGTTGAATGGACTTCACCAATATGCACTTTTCGTAAAAATAACATACATAAACGCGATTGACCAATTCCACCACCGATGGTTAATGGTAGCTCGTCATTCAATAATCGTTTATGAAAATATAGATCTTTTTTCCATTCTTCATCTCTGATTTTCAACTGTTTTAATAGTGAATTTTTATCAACTCTAATTCCCATTGATGATAATTCCATAGAGGTACCCAACAATTCATTCCAAATCAAAATATCGCCATTCAGTCCATTAAAACCTTTGGAATTTACTGTTGTCCAATCATCATAATCAGATGCTCTGCCATCGTGTGGCTTTCCATTTTTTAAATTTCCTCCAATACCAATAAGAAAAATTGCTCCATGTTTTTTACAAGCTTCATCCTCTCTTTCTTTTGAAGTTAAGTTTGGATATTCCTTTTCAAGCTCTTCTGTATGAATAAAATGTATCTCTTCAGGAATAAAAGTTTTTGGTAATTGGGGATACTTTTCACAAATAAATTCATCAGTTTCTACTATCGTGTTATAAATCTTTTTAGCAATATCTTTCAAAAAATTTATATTTCTTTCTTTATCGGTAATTATTCTCTCCCAATCCCATTGATCAACATAGAGTGAATGAAATTTATCTAAATGCTCATCAGGACGGATTGCATTCATGTTTGTATAAAGTCCTTCTCCTACTTGGAAATCATAATCAGCAAGCGCCAATCTTTTCCACTTTGCCAATGACTGCACAATTTCTGCTTTTTTATCATTAAGATCCAATATTTTAAAATCCACTGGTCGCTCTGTACCATTTAAATTATCATTTATTCCGGTGTCTTTCATTACCATTATTGGCGCAGAAACTCGTGATAAATTTAATTTTTTTGCTAGATCCTTACGAAAATATTCCTTAATAAAATCTATTGCTTTTTCTGTTGTTTTCAAATCTAAAATTGATTTATAGTTTTCAGGTATCAACATTTCATTGTTTTTGAATTTAATCTTTTTTAAATCTTGATCTAGCATATTCTCATTTTTTTATTAAGTTGTTTTTTGTTTGTTTTTATAGAAAATTAATATCAATCCAATAATTACCATAAATATACTTAGTATTTGTCCCATTGTTACCCAGTTGAAAAAAATGAATCCTAATTGTTTATCCGGTTGGCGAAAAAATTCAATAAATATTCTAATGGAACCATATCCAATCAAAAATGTCCCTGTTTTAATTGCACCGCTTACTTTTTTACGATGTAACAAAATCATAATTCCAAATAATACGATCCCTTCTAATAATGCCTCATATAATTGCGATGGATGACGCGGAATATTTCCACCATCAGAAAAAATAACACCCCAAGGAATATCGGTAGTTCTGCCCCACAGTTCGCCGTTAATAAAATTTCCTACTCGACCAAAAAACAATCCGACAGGAGCAATTGTCATAGTAAATCCTGCCAAATACAAATATGAAATCTTATGTTTTCTTGTAAAGAAATAACCAAATATCAGACATCCGATCAACCCTCCATGAAAGGACATTCCACCATGCCAAGTCATTAAAATTTCTATCGGATTATGAAAATAATATAAAAAATTATAGAACAGACAATATCCAATTCTCGCACCAACTATCAATCCCAACATCAATGTCATAAAAAATGATTCAAATTGATCTGTTGTCATTTTAAGTTGTTTTGTCTTGATCAAATATTTTATCCAATAATTAAAAACAAGAAATCCCAAAACATAAGCCAGCGCATAATAACGGATCTGAAATCCACCAATTAAAGGCAAAAATTCCGGAAGTTTAAAAATATATGGTTTTAAATTATGTGTCCAATAAAGTAACATGTTTATATCTCCAACTAATTTATTTTAAACAATTATTATAGATATTTTTGACATCATTTTTACTCATCTGTCTTGGTCCGCTGATCTTACCAAATCGATTCCCATTGATCTTCATTACCTCTTCTGTGAATGTGTTAATTGCATTGTCAGGTATTCCAAGATCAGAAAATTTGATTTTTCTTCCGAATAGTTCCAACCAATTTTCTATTGCAATTATCACATCTTCAGTCCTTTCAAGAGAAGAATCAAAAATGGACTTCCCAAAATTAATTATTTTTTCGGATTTTAATTCTGAAAAATATTCTAAATATCGTGGAAATATCATCGCCAATCCTCGCCCGTGAGAAACATTAAAATGACCACTTAACGGATGTTCTAAGGCATGCATTGGATACGCTCCTTCTCTACCAGAATCATTAATATCATTCAAAGCCATCACAGCCGACCAAGATAGAATTCCTCTTAACTCCAGATCATTTGGATCCTTAATTATTTTCGGCAATATTTCCACGACAGTTTTCGCAATGGATAGAGAAAATCTGTCATTTAAAGAAGCAAAATCCTTTGTGGTAAAATATGCTTCTATAGCATGAACTATTATATCAATTGCTCCGTCAATTAAATAATCTTTCGGAACCGTCAATGTCAATTTTGGATCTATAATTGATATTTTTGGACGAGCGGAATAACAGATAAACGAAACCTTTTCTTTTGTTTCATCATTTGTTACAACTCCATAAGGATTGCCTTCTGATCCTGCGGCACTTATTGTTGGTATTGCAATAATTGGCAATGATCTTTTTACAGTTTTATTAATATGAACAAAATCCCAAATTGATTTTCCATTTTCGGCAACAATCCCAATTCCTTTTGCAGTATCGATTGCCGAGCCACCGCCAACTCCGATTATTGCATCTATATTTAAATTCTTAACAAATTTGGCACCGTTATCTATTATTGAAACTGTAGGATTTGGTTTAACCTTATCATAGATGCTAAATTTTACTTTTGAATCTTTCAAATTTTTTTTTATTCTATCTAATAACCCGCTATTTTTTACACTACCGGATGAACAAACAACAAGAACATTATTAGCAAGCTTTTTTATTTCCTTTCCAATGCGTTCGACTGAATCTATTCCGAAAATAAATTTTGTTGGTATATGTAAAGTAAAATCTCTCATCAAATCCTCCTGCTAAATTATACTAATTATTATTAATATATAAAATGAAAATATTGAAATATGTTACTATTTTTATAACAAATAAAAAAAAATGATTTTTTGTTTGTGTTTATATTATTTTTTTGTAGATTTCATTGTTTAGAGTTAAAAATGGAAAAAACCATAAAACAAAGGGGAGAAAACAATGGGAAACAAAAAAGAAGTATTAATTGTTGCATCGAAATTAAAGAAATACCTAAAAGAAGAAAAAGGGATGCATACTGCAGGAAATGTTCCAGAAGTATTATCAGATGTTGTGCGTGGATTGGTTGATCTGGCTGTTGAAAAAGCTAAAAAAGATAGACGTAAAACTGTTAAAGACAGAGATTTTAGTTAATAAATAATGTAAAAAAAATATAAACTTAAAAGGTTTTAATCGACCTTTTAAGTTTTTTTCAATCTGCATTTAGTACAATTACTATTATAGGAGAATAAGTTTTGTTTATTTTCCTATTTTTTTATAAGCGATTTATTAATGAATTTGTAATTAAATCACGGTTTATTCTACAGTTACACTTTTTGCAAGATTTCTTGGTTGATCTACATTGCATCCTTTTTTTATTGCAATATGATATGCAAACAATTGTAATGGAATGATTGATAATACAGTGCTTAAAAATTCATTAACATCAGGAATAGGAATTGTATAATCAGCTATTTTTTTTATTCTTTCGTCACCTTCAGTAACAATAGCAATTACAACACCGTGTCGAGATTTGATTTCTTCAATATTATTCATTATTTTATTGTACCTTCTTCCTTTCAAAGCTATTACAACAACCAGCATATTTTTATCAATAAGTGCTATTGGACCGTGTTTCATTTCCCCCGCATGATATCCTTCTGCATGAATATATGATATTTCTTTAAGCTTTAAAGCTCCTTCGAGAGCAATTGCAAAACCAACACCTCTTCCTATGTATAGAATATTTTTCTTTTTGTAAAATATTTCAGCTAACTTTTTTATTTGTGAATTCAATTTTAACACATTGTCAACTTTTCTTTGTAAATTTCTGATTCCTTTCATTCTAACTATTGCTTGAGGAATAGAAATGTTTCTATTGATCCTTGCTAGAAACACCGAGAAAAAATATAAAACCACCAATTGAGTCGTAAATGCTTTTGTTGAAGCTACACCAATTTCTGGCCCGGCATGCGTATAAATAACACCATCCGAAATTCTAGCAATTGAACTTCCAACAACATTGCAAATTGAAATAATACTGCTTTTATATTTTTTCACTTCATTCATTGCCGCTAATGTATCTGCTGTTTCACCAGATTGACTTATTCCAATGACAAGAGTATTTTCGTTAATTATCGGCTCACTATATCTAAACTCTGAAGCATACTCAACCGTAACCGGAATTCTTGCCATTTTTTCAATAAATATTTTACCAATCAATCCCGCATGCCATGAAGTGCCACAAGAAACAATAACAATTCTCTTAATATTTCTTATTTTTTCATCGCTCAAGTTTATTTCCTTAAAATACACTTTCCCTTTATCTTCAGAAATTCTACTAATTATTGTTTCTTGAATTGCTCTAGGCTGTTCAAAAATTTCTTTCAACATGAAATTATCATATCCATTCTTTTGTGCCATCTCATAATTCCAATCAATTTTTTTAACTGGCCTATCAATAATTTTATCGTTAGAATTTCTTATTACAATATTTTTATTAAATATTTGACATAAATCACCATCTTCTAAAAATATTATATCATTTGTGTATTTTAAAATTGCTGGAACATCAGATGCAATAAAATTTTCATTTTTACCTAAACCGAGAATTAGCGGACTTTTATTTTTTGTAGCAATAATTTGATTGGGGTGATCACTGTGCAACACAACAATTGCATAAGAACCATCCATTAATTTTATTGATTCTTTTACAGCTTTATAAATATCATCACTATAATATTTTTCAATCAAATGAGCAATTACTTCCGAATCTGTATCTGATTTAAATTTGTGCCCCTCAGAAATCAACATATCTTTTAATGACAAATAATTTTCGATTATTCCATTGTGAACAACAGCGATTTTGCCTGTGCAATCTTGATGTGGATGTGCGTTTTCTTCTGAAGGTACTCCATGTGTAGCCCATCTGGTATGACCTATTCCTATAAAAGATCTGCCTTCTTCAAGAATTGCTTTTTCAAGATCTGCTACCTTACCTTGCTTTCTAATTATCTTTAATTTTTTTTCATTTATTACCGCAATTCCAGCAGAATCGTATCCCCTGTATTCCAAGTTTTTTAAACACTCAATAATAATTGGAACGCCATTATTTTTTCCAATATATCCAACTACTCCACACATTTCTTCTCCTAATTAATTTTACTTTATAAGTTTACAACAAAATTAACTTTTTTACAACCAGAATTTTAATTGATGATATTTCAAAAAATAGTTTGAAAAATTTCTATTATATCTATTTGGACCGCTTCAAGGATTCTCTTGGAAATATATTAAAAAAAACATTGGCATTCCAATGCGATTTGACAATTCAAGAAGTAAAAAAGAACTGAAAATTAAATATAAAAATATTAAAAAGACAATAATAGATCATTCAAAACAGATCATTTATGATAAGTTAATTTAAAAAACAAATAATCCTACTTAATAAAAACAACTCTCTGACTATCAGATTTTGCACTGGAAATTACAGTTCCCAATGCATTCTCTAAGTTCAAATAAAAATCATCAATTGTTATATAACCCATACCCATATTGTTATCAATGCTAAAATATTCATTGTAATATTCAGAAACCGATTGAACAATCATCCAAATAATTAAAGTATCTCTCCCACAATTTTCGAACGGATCAAATAAAGTAAAATCACTTGTATTATAATTCCATTCAGTATCTTCAGTCGTAACTTCATATTCAAAATAATCGCCGTAATCCTGATATGATTTATAATCCAATTCCATTCCAACATTATATCTATAACTCGTTGCATCAGACCATTTAATTGTCCAACTATTGTCGTCTAAATGAAAAATCGTATCTGTCAAAACAAATTCCGGTTTTTCTGCAATTACAACATCGCCAGTTGCTTTTTCAAATTCATTCGTAGCAACATTCAATTGATATTCTTTGCTTGCTTCAAACAGAAAAGTCGTATCTGTCGGTAGATAAATTCCTTCGGACAAATAATTAAAACGAATTGTATCTGAATTAGAATTAACCGCATAAACAATAGCATCTTCAATAATATAATTTGGTTTAAAATAATTATGGCTCCACTCTATTGTATCACCCCTTTCGTCATCTATCCAATATTCAGTAATTAAACTGTCCGTTTCTGTTTCACTTGGATCACTTATTGAAAGAGTATGTGCAACTTTAACAAAATTATTTTTTGTGTTCGTACTACTAAAATGAGCAATAATATTTAACATCGGTTCGTGATTAATTATCACTTCTTGCGGTCCCCAATCACCACAGGAGTATAGCATTAAAAACATTAATATTATTAAAATAATTTTCTTCATATTATTCACTTATTAAAAATAAAATTTCACTCCTAAACTTGGAAAAAATGGAAACATCGGCACTGGTTGACGATAAACTTTATCATCTCTATTCATCCAATAATACATAAATACGTTCATATGATTTGTTACATTAATGACATGAAAATAAAACTCCGTTTTCAAATTAAACAATTTTCCTCTTCTGTTAAAACCAATATCAAGTCGAAAATAATTTGGATATCGTTCCGAGTTTTTTCTTCCATAAACATCTATTTCATCAAAATAATATTTTTCACCATCATTTTCCACATCTAAAGCCTGATCATCTAACATATGAATTTTCCCTAATATTTGCGTGTATGGATTTCCTGTATTTAACACAATAGCGGAAGTAAAATACCACTTGTTCCCAATATCATATTTTGCTACAATATTTAAATTATGTGTTTTATCATATTTAGGTGGATACCAAATATTGCCATCCTTTTTTCTTGTAATAGAATAAGTATAACCAACCCAACCAGTTAAATTACCAAGTTGTTTCTTCACTAAAAATTCCACTCCATAAGCATAACCATTAGCTTCTGTAAAATTATTCACACTATCAAATGCCACAATAAATTCATCATCTAATGTTATCAAATGACTAAAATCTTTATAATATCCTTCAAGTTTTATCTGAATTTTTTCTTTGTACCAATATTCCAAACCAAGTATTGAACTGTAAACCATACTTGGCGATTGGTCTTTTGAAGTTGGATACCAAAAATCAATTATTCTCACATTTTCCGTCTCAGGATTTGCTGTTTGGAGAAATTGATACACATTTCCAACGGCGGCATTTATTGCAAATTTGTCAGAAAGAAAATATTTCCCATTTAGACGAAAGTCGGGATATGTTTTATTTTTAAATTCATAATGAGTTAATCTTATTCCGGGCTGGATCATCAAAAGTGGATTAGGTTGAAATTTATCTTGAAAATATATCCCATATTCAGATGGCTTAGAATGAATGTCAACTAAATTGTTTGAATCAAATGTTAATCCCAAATTGAAGTCAATTTTTTTGTAAAACGAACCAAACTCAATTGTATTTTTATCATTTAAGAACCAAACAAAATCTACAAATGGTGAAACATCAGTAATGTTATCAAAAATCTTTAACTTAATATTCTCAGAAATAAAATTAGAATCTGAATCAAAATATCTATCTTCTCCTTGTATATCAACATCAAAATGAAATTGGCTCTGTGCTAAACTAAATTTGCCAATTAGGTTTGGTGTAATTATCCAGCGGTGTTTTAAACTTACAGTCCTATTTCCCCAGATCCAATCAATATTAAATTTGAAATAAGAATAATCATAATCTTCTCTTGTCCCCTCTGTGCTTGTTTCTTCAATGCTTAGCACATCATCACCGAAAAAACCGCTAAATGTCGTTCTATGTTTTTGATTAATATCTATATTTATTTTACCTTGGAGATCATAAAAATAATATGGAAAGGGTGGTAGATTATCATCTCGTTTTTTATTGATCGGTTTTCTGATCAATTCCCATAATCCATCAAAATATGTTCTCCTTCCGGCGACCATGAACGATCCTTTTGGAACTGGCCCTTCTAATAACAACTTAGTTGAAATAAGAGAAATATTTCCCTGTCCTTCAAAATTTTTAGAGTTCCCTTCTCTGTTAACAATATTCAAAACCGAACTCATTCTACCACCATATTTTGCAGGAAATCCACCGGCAATAAAATTTGCCTCTTTTACAGCATCCGTATTGAAAGTTGAAAATACACCACCAAGATGATATGGATTGTAAACAGTTATCCCATCCAATAAAATCAGATTTTGATCTGGCGAGCCACCACGAACATATAAGGCACTGCTAAAATCATTGCCAGCTGTTGCGCTTGGAAGAAGCTGGATCGTGCGAAAAATGTCAGATTCTAAAACAACTGGTGACGACCGCAAATCATTATTACTTAAGTTTATTGTGCTTATTCTAATATCTTGTCTAAACTTTTCAATTTCTCCAGTTTTGGTTATTTCACCCAACTCAATAGTTACCGTTTCCATATTTAAATTTACTTTCTGTGAAGTATCTTTTATTATTACTATCTCTTTTTCAACTTTCTTATATCCCATCATACTAACCATCAGTGTAAATTCCCCTACAGAATTTGTTTTAAAATAGAAATATCCATCACTATTTGTTACAGCTCCGTAAGATGTATTTTTTAGAAAAACATTTGCATAGGAAATCGGTTCACCATTTTTCTTGTCTTTAATGAATCCGGAAATTGTGGATGCAGCCGAAAGAATATTTGCAAATAAAATAATTATTAAAACTATATAAAAACAACAATTGTTATTTGTGTTCTTTTTATTTTCTCTCATATTGAAATTTATTAAAAAAACAGTTAATTAAACAATATAAAAGAAATTTATTTATTATTTCTTAAAATTATCTAAATATGATAAATTATTCCTTTACCAAGAAATTCTTCTGTTATTTTTTCATAGTAATCAATAACATCTCTTACATAGTCCCTTTTCTCAACATACGAACCATAATAAAAACATCTTTTAAATCCATAAATAATTATATTTCTCAACTGAGCGGGAGTAATTTTCATTTCTTTTATAACAAGCTGTAATTCTTTAGTTACAGTGGTATTTGAAATAAGCCGATTGTCTGTATTTATAGTAATCGAAAGTTTATTATCAATCATTTTTCTTATCGGATGATTTTTCATACTACCTTTTAAATCAGGATTTGTCTGCAAATTACTTGTAGGACAGATCTCTAATGTAATACGATTATTTGCAATATATTGTGCAAGATTTAACACATATTTTTTTGCATTTTTTCTATTTTTTTTACTTACTACCTTTTCTTCATCAAATAAATAAAAACCATGTCCAATTCTATCTGCGTGCAAATCTGTAATAGCTTGAAAAATTGATTCAGGTCCATAAGCTTCGCCAGCGTGAACTGTTTTGCTTAAAAAATTCCGATGGACAATGTCATAAGATTGAATATGATTGTCAGCAGGAAAACCTTCCTCAGCTCCGGCGAGATCAAATCCAACTATTGGAATATCTGTTTCATTTACTATTTTCGTTGTTGCTTTTGCCAGCTCTTGTGATGCAAGATTTATTGTTTCAAGTGGAGCGGAATATTTATGATTTTTAAAAAACGATGCAAAAAATGGAGAAAATCTTTTATCACAAAACCGCATTGCACAAACAATTATTCCATAATTAAATGGCGGTTCTTCACCATTTAAAATTTCTGAATGTGAGTTAAATTCTTTCTTCGCTCTTTCAAGTCCCTTCCAACACGAATTCATTACATCTTCAAACGACATATCATCACTCATCAATGTTTGAGGAGCAAATCGAACTTCAATATAACGGACGCCTTCATTTTGATTATCAATTGCCAACTCATAAGAGATTCTCTCTATCGCATTTTTCGTTCTCATTACGGCACAAGTATAGCTAAATCCTCTCAAATATTCATCAAGTGATGCGTAAGAATCCTTAAAAATTTTATCTCGCATTCCAGCTTCGGAATAACTTGGTAATTTTATTCCTTCTTTTTTTGCCAGCTCTATCAAAGTTGGAAGTCGTAACGAACCGTCTAAATGCAAATGCAAATCGGTCTTAGGTATTTTTAATAAAAACTCTTTGTTATAAAGCTCTTTTGTAAATTTGTGTTTATTCATTTAAAACTCTCTATTAATTATTAAAAAATACTGAAATATTTTTACAATATCAAGAATAAAAATGACCAAAAATCTGACTTCATTACACTTGCTTTTTATTACTGAAATTATGCAATTGTTTACTAAAGTTGGGCAAACGGAACAGAGTTGAGGCTTTTGAGAAAGTGTAGAACAATAGAAAATATATTATTTCCCTTGCTTATTAATGAAATATACCTTAAAATAATTATATGTATTAAATGTGGAGACAATAATGGACAAAAAAAGTTATTTAAAATTTAATAAATTTTTATTTATTCTGCTTTATTTTTTACAAAACTAAAAGGCTTGTTTAATTTGATTCAAGATTGGTTTGATAAAATTAATATTAATTTAAATAATGAAAATAAATAAAAATAAATAAAATTGACGTTATTTGCCCGGAAATTAAAGCGAGGGAAACAATGAATAAGAAAAAAGAAGAAAAGGAAACGGTAAAAACAGAGAATATTCATAAAGATTCAATAATAAAAGAAAAATTACCCGATGATTTATATAAAAGATTACAGAATATTTATGAAAAAACTTATGAAGCTAATCCTACAACATTTAGTGAATTTGAAAAAAATATAAGCCGTGATAATAATCTTGAAAGAGAAATTAGTATTTGGGAAAACATTGCCCAAAGCTATTTCCAATATGTTTCAATTGGTAATTTTAACTTAAAAGAAAAAAGAGAGATATTTAATTTTCTGTTAAGTATTTCTACGGAAGTGTCAATAGGTAAGTTTTCTAATTTTAATCTTTCGGAATCAGAAAAAGAAAAATTAATTACTTTATATTTTAACAATGATGAGTTTAAAGACGAAAGAAATAACAACACCCAGTTACCACTATTTAGGCAAAATCCAAGAAAATTTTGTGCTTCAATTGGTTTAAATTGGTCAAAAGTAATATGGTTATATGAATCAGAATATTTAAGTTTTAATCCAGAAAAAATAAATAATTTAGATTATCAGCGTTGTTCAGAAATTAGATTTTTGGCACATTTAATACACTTTGGGTGCAGTGAATTAAATCTTAGAAAATTATTAAAAAATCTAAAGAAACCATATAATTATAACGCTTATGCTTTCTGTTATAATTTTGCAAAAGAAAAATGGCATTTATCACATAGCAATTATGATGTCGGTTTAATAGAATATATAAATGAGTATATTTCAAATCTTGAAATTGTTGGAGATCTAGAAGAATTAAATGAATTAAAATCATATTTGGATATGTCTATAAATCGTCTACAAAAGAGCTGATTTTAGTTATGAATTATTTATCAAAGTAAAATAAAAACTTCCGAAATTATAACAACTTCGGAAGTTTAATAAACATTTAATTAGTTAATATTAATTTATTCTATCGATGCTTGTGCTGCCGCTAATCTTGCAATTGGAACTCTAAAAGGTGAGCAAGAAACATAATTCATTCCAACTTTATAGCAAAATTTTATAGAATTAGGTTCGCCACCGTGTTCTCCGCAAATACCAGCTTCCAAATCTTTTCTGACTGAGCGACCTTTTTTTATTCCCATTTCAACTAATTGTCCAACACCCGTTTGGTCTAATTGTTGAAACGGATCAACTTCCAAAATATTTTTATCTAAATAGATTGGTAAGAATTTTCCAGCATCATCTCGTGAATAACCAAAAGTCATTTGAGTAAGATCATTCGTTCCAAACGAGAAAAATTCTGCTTTTTCGGCAATTTCGTCTGCAGTCAAAGCTGCTCGTGGAATCTCGATCATCGTTCCTACCATATATTCAATTTTATCATTTCGCTCTTCAAAAACTTTATTTGCAGTATTACGAATAATTTGTTCTTGAAGCTCATATTCTTTTACTGTACCGATCAATGGAACCATTATTTCCGGTTTTGCATTTATTCCTTTTTTCTTACAATTTAAAGCTGCTTCAATAATTGCTCTTACTTGCATTTCTGTAATTTCAGGATATGTATTTCCAAGACGACAACCTCTATGACCAAGCATTGGATTAAATTCAGCCAACGATTCAACTTTTGCTTTTACTTCTTCAACAGAAATTCCCATTTCATCAGCCATTGCTTGTTGGTTTTCTGGTTCGTGAGGGACAAATTCATGTAAAGGCGGATCCAACAATCTAACAGTAACAGGAAAATCGTGCATTGCTTCAAAAATTCCTTCAAAATCCTCTCTTTGCATCGGCAAAATTTTATCAAGTGCTTTTCTGCGTCCGGCTTCGTCATCAGATAAGATCATTTCTCTTACCGCTTTAATTCTTTCGCCTTCAAAAAACATGTGCTCTGTTCTTGTTAAACCAATTCCCTGTGCTCCAAATTCTCGAGCTACTTTTGAATCGTGTGGAGTATCGGCATTTGTTCTTACACCCATTTTTGTATATTTATCACACAAGTCCATTAATTTTCCAAAATCACCACTTAATTCAGGATCTTGCGTTTTAATTTTTCCATCATACATTTCGCCAGTCGATCCGTTCAATGAAATCCAATCGCCTTCTTTATATGTCTTATCATTTGCAACAATCGTTTTCTTTTTGTAATCAATCTTTATAGAAGAAGCGCCAGAAACACAACATTTTCCCATTCCACGAGCAACAACTGCTGCATGTGAAGTCATTCCACCTCTTGCAGTTAAAATCCCTTCAGCTGCATTCATTCCTGACAAATCTTCAGGAGATGTTTCAATTCTAACCAATATGACTTTTTCATTATTCTCAGCCATTGCTTCTGCATCATCAGCGAAAAATACTACTTTTCCAGAAGCCGCTCCCGGTGAAGCTGGCAGACCTTTTGCCATTACTTCTGCACTTTTCAAAGCTGTCGTATCGAACACCGGATGTAATAATTCATCTAACCTATTTGGTTCTACTCTATTGATCGCTGTCTTTTCATCTATAATTCCTTGATCCAACATATCTATTGCCATTTTCACCATAGCAGAACCAGTTCGTTTTCCTGTTCGTGTTTGCAATAACCAAAGTAGTCCATCCTGAATAGTGAATTCCAAGTCCTGCATATCTTTATAATGGTCTTCTAATTTCTCCTCTGTATCGCATAATTCTTTATAAACTTTTGGCATTGTCTCTTCCAATGAAGGAAATTTATTTGCTCTATCTTCTTCCGAAACATCCGCTAATTTTGCCCATCTTTTTGACCCTTCAAGTGTAATCACTTGTGGAGTACGAGTTCCGGCTACAACATCTTCGCCTTGAGCATTTATTAAATATTCGCCATTGAAGATATCTTCACCTGTTGCAGCATCTCTTGTGAATGCAACTCCTGTAGCAGAATTGTTACCCATATTTCCATAAACCATTGATTGAACATTTACTGCAGTTCCCCAACCATGAGGAATATTATTCATCTTTCTGTAATAGATTGCTCGCTTATTATCCCAACTGCCAAACACGGCTCCAATTGCTCCCCACAACTGTTTCCAAGGATCTGTAGGAAATTTTTGATTAGTTGATTCTTCTACAGCATCTTTGAATTTTTTTACAAGCATTTTTAAATCATCAGCTGTTAATTCGGTGTCATTCTCAATACCCTTTTCTTCTTTAATTGCTTCAATAATTTTTTCGAATGGATCAATGTCTTCTTTGTTTTCCGGCTTCATTCCCATAACGACATCGCCATACATTTGAATAAACCTACGGTATGAATCCCAAGCGAAACGCTCATTACCGGATTTTTCTGCTAATCCTTTTACAGCTTCATCATTTAAACCAAGATTTAATACAGTGTCCATCATTCCGGGCATAGAGACGCGTGCACCAGATCTAACAGAAACTAACAACGGATCATTTCTATCACCAAATTTAGCTTTCATTATTTTTTCAATATGTTTAATTCCGTCTTCCACTTCACTTTTCAACATTTCTATCGATTTTTCAACACCAATCTCATTCCATTTTAGACATACATCAGAAGTCAAAGTAAAACCGGCGGGAACAGGAACACCAATTGAACTCATTTCCGCTAAATTCGCTCCTTTTCCTCCCAGTAAATTTTTATCTTTTGCTCCACCATCTGCTTTGCCATTTCCAAATAAATATACATTTTTCATAATAATTCCTTATTTTATTTCAAATTCATTTTAGTTTATAAATATAACTATTAAATTTTATAAAATCAAGAATATTTTTTATTGGGAGATGCTATTAATAAGAAATATAAATTTTAGAAAAATACAACACTAAAAATCTATTTTTATTCTATATTTATCAATATTATTTAATGTAAATGATAACGAATGAAATTTTTGGTCATATACCCAAATTGATGATTTATATTCAGAAAAATTATATTGCACATTAACATATTGTGGAATCTTTATAAATATTGGATTCCCCAAAAAAATATATAATAAGTTGAATAATCCTGTTGATTCTAATCCATATCCCTGCGTATTGACACTTTCAGCGACATCAACTGATTTGCTACCAACTCTGTAAGAAAACAAGTCCAATAGCGTAACTTCAAATCCTCTATGAACAGTTACTAAATCTGATGCTTTATTAACAATTACATTTTTATAAAAATTAATATCCCCAAATCCCGATTGATATTTAATAGCACTTTCAATGTTGTCTCTTGGTTTCACTAACAAATCTGAAGCGGCTAAACCACCTTGCCATTTAAAAAAATTCACTTTGTTTTTGTATGACCAAACAACAGTAGCTGAAATACCAGTTCGTGCATATCTTGGTGATGGATCCCGATATGTTTCTCCACTAACATTGAAAACAATTTCTCCGCCAACATTGGAAATACTATATCCAAAAGTTGGCATTACCATAAGTTCAAAACTATTCAGTATACATTCTCTTTTATATGGGATAGAGAATAGAAATCCATAATCATAAAAAACATTTTTTGATTCGCTCGGAACTTCATTTCCATCAATAAGAGTAGAACCTAAAAATTGTTCAATATTTTTCCTTGTCATACCAATAGAAATATTAATTGGCATTTTATAAATATTTCCTTTGTATCCTGCCCCTATTGTAAAAGCATTTGCTAATAAATGGGCATTAAATGTTTCCAAATCATTCCCATATTCATCTGTTCTTTGTTGTTCACCAAGATCGAGAAAAGTTTTGTGATAATTAATTACACATTTAATTGGATATTTTTCTGGAATTATTCCGACATTCATTACATTATATTCAAAAAACATATCATCAATGCCAAGATTCTTTAACCAAGGAGTTTTCATCTTTGAATATGAAATAGAACCTCCTTCAAACAATTCCAATCCATTTGCAGGATTGTAATAACCGGAAAACGGATCTTTTGATGGTAAACAAACTCCAACTCCTCCCATACCATTCATTGTTGGCGATGGAGATATTAATAGAAAAATTGCACTTGCTTCACCCTGAGCAAAATTTAAACAAGGAATTAATAATAGTAGTAAAAATAGTAATTTAATATTTCTCATAATAATTCCTTTATTTTATTCTTCTATATTTTAGAACTTAAGTTTAACTATTAAATTTTATAAAACCAATAATATTTTCTGATTGAGAAATTTTTTTGATTGACTACTTATGGAGTAAAATAACCGCGTTATTTTTTAAATTTCATTAGAAATTGAGATGTTTATTTATTCTTGCAACGGCTTCACCATTGTACTCCAAATCTAATAAATACTTTCCATATCAACTAAACTTGCAGCTCCGATCAGAGTTGCTAATTCACCAAGTTCGCTTTTTTCTATTATAATATTTTTACTTGGTTGTTCAAATATATTTTCTCTAATTGTTTTATCAAGTGATTTTGAAAAAAATTTCCAATTTGCAGAAATACTTCCCCCAACAATTAGAATTTCAGGATCCAACAAATTGATTATAGGTACAAGTGTAAATGCCAGATGTTTACCAAATTCTTCAAATGTTTTTTTACATTTTTTATCACCGGAAAAGGCACCTTCGGAAATTTTTATCGGCTCGATTTGTTCACCATGCAATTTGTAATGAATTGATTTTAAACCTCTACCGGAAATATAATCCTCATAAATTCCATCTCTATAAACATTGCGACCGATCTCAGTTGCAGTTCCTGTGGCTCCATGAAGTATCGCTCCATTTAAAATATAAGCAAGTCCATAACCTGTTCCCAAAGTAACAACAATGACATGCTCTTTCCCCTTTGCTTTACCTGCTTTTTGTTCACCTAATCCAAAACAACTTGCATCGTTATCTACAAATACAGTTAAACCAATCGCTTCTTCCAATTTATTTTTTAGAGGATAATTTCTTAATATCTTAATATTCAATGTCTCAAGAATTATTCCTGTAAATGGATTCAAAGGACCAGGCGAACCGATACCAACACCTTCTATATCTGACTTTTTATGATTGTTTTTATCAAGTAATATTTTAATTTGATTGGCAATACGCTTAACAAGTTCATCACCCGTTTTGCAATCAAAAGAATCAAATCTAATTGTTTCACCAACTATGGAACGATCTTTTCCAGATACAATTCCAACTCTTACTTTCGTTCCACCAAGATCAATACCAATTAAATTCTTACTATTCAAAATGCAAAACCTCCCACTGTATTTTTTATTTTACTTTCCCAATTAGGATCATGTCTCTCGCCTCGTTTTGAACTATGCAATAATTCATAATCACCAAAGCCATTTGGATCATAAAAAATAAATTCAGCACCACCTTCCATGCTATAATATTTCCAAATTTCATAAGGACAGCTATCGGTAGTGCTTGGTTTTTTTTCAACTTCATCCGGTATACCGTATTTGATAATTGTTCTGCCACGATCCGTAGATGGACCTTTTGTCATTGAAGTAGAATATTTGTCTATAGTGTAATTTATTCTCTGTTCAATCTTTATCCTATATTCATTTATTGCCGTTTGGGGATCGGTATCATGCTTTTCCCAAAATCCAATTAAAAATGATTGTTTCCCAATTAAGTTACTTTTCTTAAACATTCTTTTTTCATTATTTGTCATCAGGCATTGAATATTGTTGAAAATTGAATCCAATTCACTCTTCGATCTTTCTCGCACCATTTTAGCAAAAAGATCATCTGTTGACGATTGGTCTGCTGGTCCTGTAAAATAAATTTTTTCACTAGCACTTGCTTTTTGTCCATTATTATTATCAACAATATTCAACTTGCTATAATAAATTCCCGACTCTAAGTCAGCAATATTAAATTTGTCAATAATAATACTATAATGCCCAGGTGTATCAATTGTTTTTTTCTCAAATGTTTTAATAACTTCATTATCAAGCGACATAATTTCAAACCAATAAGTGTAGTTATTCGCCTTATTATCCAATACAGTAAGATTGTATATTTCCGCATATATTGTAATATCACTTAATTTTTTACTATATTCTCTTTGTGCGTAAGGAATAATATCATAGATCCCAAATTTTGTAAATTTATTTTCTGCAGTCGTCTTGATTGCATACGATCCGATTTCAATATCACTAATATCTAACGAATCAGAAGAAAACGATTTAACTTGCATAGGAATTTGAAGAGTGCTGGTTTTATTTGAATATTTATCTTTTACCTTTACTACTAATTGATAATTTCCCGGTGATACACGCAACATTAATTGATCGGGAATATTCTGGTTTGATTTTACCAAAAGCGTATCACTCGTTTCATCATTAAGTTCCATATTATTTGAAAATATAACTTTCCCATCAGAATATAATGTAGTATTAATCTGATAAGTGCCAATAAATTCATTATCTTTCTGTTTTTTCCAAGTGAGTTGGTATCTATTTATTGAATAATAAATTTCCACAATCGATGGACCTTGCTGATCTGAAAAACTAGCATAATCCAATGCAAAAGAGATCTCATTATTACTCGCTAAAATACTATTAGAAATTAAAATCACACCAAATAAAAATACTAACACATAATTGCTTATTTTTCCCATAATCTCTCCCATATCTAAATAAATATTTATTCTTTGTCAAATCTTACTGAAACAATTTTAGAAACGCCTTCTTCCTGCATCGTTACTCCATAAAGATAATTTGCTGCTTTCATTGTCATTTTATTATGAGTTACAATAACAAATTGCGTCTTGTCTGTAAAATGTGACAAAGCTTTAGTAAATCTCTCCACATTCATATCGTCTAAAGGGGCATCTATTTCATCTAAAATACAGTATGGAGATGGTTTCACTAAATAGATCGCAAATAGAAGCGAAATCGCAGTCAGAGCCTTTTCACCACCGGACAGAGCGCGAATTGATTTCATTTCTTTTCCCTTTGGACGAGATAATATTTCAATATCTGCCTCTAACGGATCGGAATCACCAACCAATTTTAGATCACCATCACCATCCGGGAAAAACATATCATAGGTTTTAACAAAATTTTGCTTGATTTGAGCAAATGTTTTTATATATTTTTGACGAGCTTCCTTATCTAATTTATCTATTGTCTCAAGTATGCTCTCTTCGGCTTCCAACAAATCTTGCTTTTGTTCTTGAATGAATTTTAATCGAGTCGACTCTTCTTCATATTCAGTTTTAATTGCCATATTTATTGGACCAATAATCTCAATTTCATTTTTCAATTTTTCAATTTTTATTTGCATCTCAACTTCAGATAAATCGGATACAATATATTCTTTCTTTAAAATATCAATCCTATAACGATCTTTTATTCTCTCTATAAGCTGATCCTTTTCCGTTTTCATTTCGTTTAATTCAATTTCTAAATCCCTTAAACTTTGAAAAACATTTTCTTGGTTTTTGTGTTTTTCCGCAATTGAATTTTCTACTTTATATATCTGCTTTTTCTTTTGTTGGTATTCGTTATTGACCTTATTTTCGTCATTTTTAACTAAATTCAATCTATCATTTAATCTTTCCAAATCAATTTTCAATTCCTTCTGTTCCGATTCTCCTTGTTTAATAATATCTTGGAACGATTGAAGTTCTTTTTCGATAATTTTCATTCTGTTGGATAATTCTTTGATCGTGTCAATTGCATTTTGAAAACGATAATTTGTTGTCTCTTTTTCTCTCTCAATTGTAATTAATTTTATTCGTGTTTCTTGTACTTCCTGGAAATATTTATCTTTAATTCCGGTTATTTCGTCATATTTATTTTTTGCTTCATTAAATTGGGTTTCTGTTTCACCAATTGATAATTCCGCCTTTTTATTCTCTTCTATCAATTTTTTTAATGACTTTTCAATATCTTGTAACTTATAACTATATGTTGATACTTTCTGCTCAATATTATCAAACGATTCATTATATTGCTCAATTGAAAATTCTGCTTTATCTATTTTTTTATCTGTCTCATTTTGGATATCATTTAATTTTTTAATTTCAGTATTTATTTTCTCAATTGTTTCCTTGGTAGATAAAAGCAATTGTTGGTTTTTCCTTAAATCGTTATCTGCAAATAATATCTCTTTTTGAATTTTTGCGACTGAATTTTTTAATGATTTGATCCGCTCTTTTCTGCCAACTAAATTTTGAAACTTTGAACCACGGCCTCCTTTGATGATCCCCTTTTTATTTATATAATCGCCTTCTAAAGTAACAAAACAAAATTTATTTTCTTTTAGTAATTTACTTGGTATTTTTTGTAGTGATTTTACAATAAGCAAATCATTTAAAAAGTAATCAATTAAAATTTTTGCTTCTTCGTTAAATTTAATAAAATCCTTTGCGTAACCAATTATATTTGCATCTTTGTTATTATATTCTATGGATTTGGGAACAAACTTCCTTACCGTATCTATTGGAACGATCGTGAGCCGTCCCGCTTTTTTAGTGTTTATATTTTCAACAATTTCCAATGCCGCTTTCTTTGTTTCAGTTACAAGATAACCGGCAATATCACCCATCCCAACTTCAACTGCAGTCGAATACTTTTTCTCTACTTTAATTAGATCAGAAATAGTTCCAAGTATTTTCGGATGATTTATTGTCTTAATCGCATATTTTACACCGGAACTATAACCACTATAAGATTCCACCAATCCACTAAAAAACTCCATCTCGTTTTTATTTTTATCCAATTGAGAGTTCAACTTATTGATTTGTTCTTTTTGTAGGTCAATATTCTCATCAATTGATGTTTTCTCTTTTTCAGTAGAAGACAACTTCCCTTGTATAATTTCAATTTCTTTATTTATTTTTGTCTTCTGTTTTGTATAGTTTATCTTATCTTTTTTATTTTGTGATACTTTTGTTTCTAATTCATTTTTTTGCTGATTTTGTTCTTTCGATAATTGTAAAAAATTTTCCTTTTGATCTTTTAATCTATTCTTTTTCTGTAATAATTCTGCTGCTTTTTGATTCTTTTCTATTTTATCATTTTGAATAGTTGTAAGACGATCATCAATTTTCTGATACTCTTTTTCAATTTCTTCATATCTTTTCTTCTTTTCCTCATACTCTTTTCCCAATAATTTTATCTGAGGATCATTTTTGTTCAATTGATTTGATAACTCATCTCTGATATTTTCATTTGATTTTATTCTCGATCCTGAATTTGTCTTTTCTTCCTCTAAACGATCAATATTTACTTTTGCATTTTGTAGCTTTTCACCCCAAACCAGATATTGCGAATTGTTATTGCTTATTTTATCTTTCAATTCATTGATATCTTCAGTGATCTTTGAACTTCTAACTTCAATTTTGTCCATATCTTTACGATATCGCTCTAATATAGATTCTTCAATTGTCAGCTGCTTTCCGGTGTCTTCTCTTTTTAATTGATTCTTAGATAATTGTTTTTCCAATGGTTTTATCTGTCTTTCTAATTTTTCATGTTTCATTTGAGCATATTGGATCTCTATGTCTTTTAATTCTTCAGAATATTCCTCATACTTTTCATAGCGTTTTAACTGCCTTTTTAATGTCCTGATATTCTTTTCAATTTCATAAACAATATCCTCAAGACGCGATAGATCTTCACGAGTCGAGTCTAATTTCCGAAAGGAACTCTTCCGTTGGCTTTTGTATTTATTTATTCCTGCCGCTTCTTCAAACAATGTTTTTCTATGTGTCTTATCTACATTTAAAATCTCTTCAACCATTTTTAATTCAATGATCGAATATGCATTAGTGCTCATCCCGGTATCTACGAATAGATCATTAATATCTTTTAAACGAACCGGAACTCCATTTAACAAATATTCGCTTATACCGTCACGATATAATCTCCTACACACAACAACATCTGTATAAGCAACAGATAAAATTCCCTCATTATTATGGATCGTCAAAGCAACTTCAGCATAATTTAACTGTTTGCGTGTTTTTGAACCAGAGAATATCACATCTGTCATTTTCATAGAACGAAGTAAAGTTGTATGCTGCTCACCCATTACCCAACGGATCGCATCAACAATATTTGTCTTGCCACAACCATTTGGTCCAACAATTGAAGTTACACCTTTATCAAACTGTAAAATCGTCTTTTGTGGAAAGGACTTAAATCCGAATATTTCTAATTTTGATATATACATTTATTTTATTCTCTATTATTCAAATTAACACTCTTTTATAGTAATATAAATTTACAAATAAATTTTATTATTTCAAATCATATTTATTTAAAAGTTTTTAGGTTTTCATCCATATCTTGAGAATTAAATATTTTTTAGAATTGTAATTAGTAAAACTTTAAATTATATTTTAAAAAAAGGAGAAAAATGCAAAAAGCTACATTTATTTTTATTATCGCACTGGTTCTTTGGATAATTATTTTCCCAAAAATTATTTATTATCCGTATCCGTATAATTCTCAAAATATTCAAACAGTATTAGAATCAGCTGTTCAAGATTCTGCTTTCCCCGGCGGAGTATTAATTGCGGGAAACAAAAACAAAATAATCATTGAACAAAATTTTGGATTTCACACTTATTCTAAAAAAGATTCAACAAAAACTGACGATATTTTCGATCTCGCTTCTATAACAAAAGTTATTGCTACCACTTCTGCTACGATGAAATTGTATGAATCAAACCAAATAGATTTAAACGACAAGGTGGTGGAATATATTCCACAATTTGCGAAAAATGACAAAAATCAATCTGGCAGAAGAAACGAGGTAACGATCAGAAATTTACTTACACATACATCTGGACTTCCCCCATTTCGCCTTTTTTACAAAATGGAATCGCCACTTGACAGCATTTATTCAACAAAATTAGATAATCCACCCGGAGAAAAATATAAATATTCCGACATTGGAATTATTATTTTAGGAAAAATTATTGAAAAGGTTTCTAATTTAACTCTATCAGAATATGTAGAAAAAAATATCTTTAACCCTTTAGAAATGAATTCAACTTTTTATAATCCACCAAAATCAAAATTAAATAGAATCGTACCGACAGAATATTCGGAAGAAGAAGGTAAATTTATTAAAGGACATGTCCACGATGAAAATGCATATTGTCTAAATGGAATTGCCGGACACGCAGGATTATTTTCTTCGGCACAAGACCTTTCAACTTTTTCACAAATGATGCTTAACAATGGAACATTGAACAAAACGAA